>JAIRVD010000140.1 GCA_031254075.1 Clostridiales bacterium | reverse complement strand
ACAAGCGAGTATTATTCCGACTTAAAACATATAGACGCACTTTTATACACAAAATTCCCCGCAGTTCCTGAAATAATGAAATTGCTTTCGCAATCCGTTGCGGAAAATCTTCCCGGACTCGTCACCGAACAAGAATGCAACGCAATAAAAAACAATCTCTTAAACGAGCATTTTAAAAACGCGGATTTAAATGAAAATCATGTTTTTAAATTCGTAACATACGAAGATACATTAAATTTTATAAATGACGCGTCAAGTTTTGTGTTAAAATCATACAAAAACGGGAGTGGTGAACAATGTTAAAAGCGGGAATCATAGGATGCGGCGGAATCGCAGTACAAAAACATATGCCGAGCATTCAAAAGACGGGATTGGCGAAGATGATTGCGTTTTGCGATATTAAGGAAGAGTGCGCACAAAAATCCGCGAAAGAATACGGAACGGCAGACGCGAAAATTTACACCGATTATAAGGACGTGCTTAAAGATGCCGCGATTGATATGGTGTATGTACTTACGCCGAATAAATCGCATTCCGTAATTACAATTGAAGCGCTTGAAGCGGGTAAACATGTAATGTGCGAAAAGCCGATGGCGAAAACATCGAAGGAAGCTCGCGCGATGTGCGACGCGGCGAAGAAAGCCGGAAAAATTTTAACGATTGCGTATCAAAATCGTTTTAAGCCCGAGAGTATGTACATTAAAAAGTGCGCGGAACGCGGCGATTTCGGCGATATTTATTTTGCGAAGGCACATGCACTGCGTCGGCGTGCGGTTCCGACATGGGGAGTTTTTCTCGACGAGGAAGAACAGGGCGGAGGGCCGTTAATCGACATCGGCACGCACGCGCTTGATTTAACGCTGTGGTTAATGAATAAATATAAACCGAAATCGGTGATGGGCAGTGTTTTCAAAAAATTAAATGAAACCGGCGATTGCGGAAACGCATTCGGGCCATGGAACCCGAAAGAGTACACCGTGGAAGACGCCGCGTTCGGTTTTATAACAATGGAAGACGGTTCGACGATTATTCTTGAATCAAGCTGGGCGCTGAATATTCTTGAATTCGGCGAAGCGAAAGCCACTATTTGCGGAACAAAGGGCGGCGCGGATATGCGGGACGGTGTTCGCATAAACGGCGACGATTTCGGTAAATTATATCAAAAGTCACCTGCGCTCGGGAAAGACGGCGTGGATTTTTTTATTGGCGAGGGCGTTGACCCGAATGTAAATGAACAGCTTTCATTTATTAACGCGATTACAAAAGGCACGCCGCTAACCGTTCTGCCCGAGCAGGCCTGCGTTGTTACGGAAATCCTTGAGGCGATTTACGAATCCGCAAAAACCGGGAAACTTGTAACTTTTTAATTCTTCTAAAGGACTGAGCGAAATGCTGGTTCTGTATGAATTGCAAAACATATTGCACGATATTGACGCCGGAGCTTTCTTTGGTGACTCTTTTTTAATTCCGTGCAGTGACACTTCGAACCTTTTCGTTTCGGAAACCGAAGATGTGAAAAGCATTTTCGTTTCGGAAAGAGCGTCCGATTCAGACGGGCTGGCGATTCTTACGCCCGATTTCGGAAAATACGTGCCGGGCGACAGGGTGACGATTACGGGGCGCGTGTCCGAAAATATTCCGATAGGCGGATGGTGTTTCGAATTGCATAAATGTCATCCGAATGGAAGCTCAAGGTTAATTCAAAGATATTTCCCGAAACGCGACAAAATGTACGTTTTATCGTACATTCTCGATACAAGAGATGAGGAACGGCATATCCGTTTAATTACATATCCCTATGTGCAAAATATAAAACCCGCTGATTTTTATATTGATAATATTTTAATTACACGTTCCATGGGCGAAAACGCCTTGACAGATACACGCGGCATTATTTACTCAATGGAAAACGACCCATTCCTCACCGAGCTTAACGGCGGCGGATATACCGAATATTTATTCGCTTCGGGTAATCCTAAATACTCGGTCAATGAAGGCGGCGAGCTCGGCATTAAAGTCAGCCGCCGCGTCAACGACTGGGACGGCATTGATGTTCGCACGCATTTAATGAATCTTCTGCGCGGAAATAAATACTGCGTTCGCGTAAAGGGGCGCATCGACGGCAACGCTCCCGCAAATGCCGAAATGATTCTGCAAATTCTGCCGAGCTATTCGTGGTGTGAAGTTCAGCGCGTTTCGAGTTTTCAATATTTTACGCTCGAGCATGTTTTTTCCTCCGACGAACTCGATACGCTCGAAAGCGTTCGTATCACCACAAATGCCGCGGGCACAAAAATGTCGTTCTTCGTGCATGAAATAAAACTTTTTGTATTGGAGTGATTAAAATGGAGTACATGTCACCAATCGGTACGCTGTTGATTTCTGCGGATGAAAATTTTATTACGCAAATAAGATTTAAAACGCAGAATGAAAATTGCACGAATAAAAGCAATGCGTTAGCGAAACAGTGCGCTCAAGAACTCGATGCGTATTTTTCGGGGGAATTGCGTGATTTTACTGTTCCGTTTCGTGCGGACGGAACGCCGTTTCGTATGAAAGTGTGGAAGGAATTGCAAAATATTCTATACGGCGAAACAATAAGCTACAAGGAGCTCGCGAAAAGAATCGGAAATCCCGCGGCGATACGCGCCGTCGGCGGTGCCAATCATCATAATCCGATAAATATAATAATACCCTGTCATCGCGTAATCGGCGCAAACGGCGACTTGACAGGGTATGGCGGCGGTGTTGAACAGAAAAAATTCTTGTTGGAGTTGGAACGGAGAGCTATCTCTTAAAACGGCGTTCAAGCTCGCTTCGTGTAATTTCAATAATCGTCGGGCGACCGTGCGGACAGGTAAACGGGTTACTTAATTGCAGAAGCTGCTCGATTAATTTGCGCGCCTCGTCTTCTCCCATGATATCGCCCGCTTTTACAGCGGCTTTACACGCCGCCATTGCTATTATTTCGGTTTTATGAGTATACGGACTGTCTTTATCAAAACCAACCTCGCCCATTTTGTCGAGCAATTCGGTGAAAAATGCGGACGAAAGAGGTCCCTTCATTAAAAAAGGCACGGAAAGAATTTCAGGGTTTTCCGTTTCATCGGAAATTTCAAAACCGAAACGTGCGAAAAGTTGCTTGTTATCACACAAAACCTGCCGTTCCATCGGCGTAAGTCGCAACAGAATCGGCATTAGCAAGCTCTGCGCATGAATGCTTTCTTCCCGTACATTACATAAAATATTTTCATACAAAACACGCTCATGCGCGGCGTGTTGGTCAATCATAAACAGTGATTCTCCCTGCGTCACGAGCCAATATGTCTGAAAAATTATCCCGTGAATTTGATAATTTGTGAAAAAAATATCCTCGGGGGGTTTTTCGGGAATTTTTTCCGGAATTTCTTCGGGGAGGTTTTCCTCGTACAGAGAAAACTTTTCTTCGCGTAAAAACGCAGAAGGCGGCGGTGAAGCCGACACAATCTTTGCGGGTATAAATCCGCCGATATTGCGGGATTGACGCGCAATCCCTCCGTGCAATCCCCCTTGTAGCGAAATCTGTTCAACCTCGGGTTCGAAAACCGGGCGCTCTGCCGGTTTTCTTCCGATGCTTACCGACGGAATTAAATTATGCTCCTCCAGTGCGTCGCGAACGGAGTTTTCGATAAACGCGAAAATTGATTCTTCATCCGCAAAGCGCACATCCATTTTTGTCGGATGGACATTCACATCAAGAGTATCGGGCGGCAGCGTTAAACTCAACGCGTAAATCGGAAATTTGCCCGACGGTAACATGGTTTTCATGGCGGACTCGATAGCATTCGCCACAAGACGGCTTTCTATGTAACGCCCGTTGATGAAAAAGCTTCCGTGACGGCGGTTTCCACGCGCTGTTACGGGTTTGCCGATTAATCCGCAAAGGCGCGTTTCGCCGCTTTCAAACATGGTCACCGCATCCACCGTTGCGGTATTCGCCGCCGTTTCACGCCCGTAGACATTCAGCATTGCCGTTTTTAAATCGCCGTTTCCCGTTGTTTGAAAAACAATTTGACCGTTATTGATATAACGCAAAACAAGCCCCGGATTGCCAAGGGCAAGCCGCTCCAAACAATGCGCGATATATCCCGCCTCAGTTGCGGGCTTTTTCAAAAACTTCCTTCGCGCAGGCGTGTTGTAAAATAAATTCGAAACAATTATCGTCGTGCCGTCCGCACAACCGATTTCCTTGCTTGAAATAAGCTTTCCGCCATGTACCTCCACACGCGTTCCCGCCATTGCGCCGACGGTCTTGGTAATCATCT
>JAIRVD010000112.1 GCA_031254075.1 Clostridiales bacterium | reverse complement strand
CCGCTCGACTTTTTCCATTCGGTCAAGCATTTTTTCCTTGCTTTTCGCCTGTATTATTTTTTTCTTGCCGCCCCACGCCCGCAAACGCGCAATCATTTCTTCGATGCGCTGAATCTCGCGCTGCTGAAGCTCGAAATGCTTCTGCCTGATTTCCCGGTCCTCAGCTTTTTTATTTACGAACGCGCTGTAATTGCCGGAATAGCTGTAAGCCCGTTTATTTTCTATTTCTATAATCTGCGTGACCACGTTATCTAAAAAATATCTGTCATGCGAGATTATTATAACAGTCTTTTTATAATTTTTAAGATAATTTTCAAGCCATTCCAGGCTTGACACGTCGACATGGTTCGTCGGCTCGTCCAGCAGCAGAATATCCGGCTTTTGCAAAAGAAGGCGTGCCAGACGCAGGCGCGTCCGCTCCCCGCCGGACAACAGGCTCACCTGCTGATCCCATTGCGAGCGCGTGAAGCCCAAACCGGACAGCACGCCCTGTATCGCGCTGTTCCAAGCATATCCGTCCGCCTCCTCAAAGGCGTCTGTAAGGATCGCGTATTGCGAAAGCAGCCGCTCGTGCGCGGCCTCGTCCGCATTGGGGCTTGCCATCTCCGCCTCCATCGCGCGGAGCTTTTTTTCCATTTCAAAAACATGCGCGAAGACGCTTTCCAAATCTTCCCACACCGAACAATCGGCGGATTCCTCCGCCTGCTGCGCCAGATAACCGATGCGCAAATTTTTCGCAAACGGGTTTTTATCCCTCACTTTAACGCCGCTGAACGCGCTTTTCCTCAACGCGGCAGAATGCATATCGCGCACGCGGTCAACCAGATTGTGCGCTTCGTCGATTAAAAAAATATATTCGCCGCCGACGTTTTCGAAAAAGCGTTTCAAATATACCACAGGGTCGAAAACATGGTTGTAGTCGCCGATGATTATGTCGCAGTGCAACGCGGCGTCAAGCGAGAATTCATGCGGGCAAACGTTGTGTTTTTGCGCGTATTCGGCGACGGCGGCGGGCGTGATTAAATCGTTGTTTGTAATCAAATCCGCCAACGCGCTGTTAACACGGTCGAAATGTCCTTTCGCGCTTGCGCAGTTCTCGGGATTGCAGGAAAAAATTTCGTTTGTGCAAATTTTTTCCTTCGCGCGCAGCGTAATTGTTTTTATTCGCAGATTCGTGAGCATTTTTACGGCATCTTCCGCGACGGTTCGCGTTACGGTTTTTGCGGTCAGATAAAAAATTTTGTCCGCCATGCCTTTCTCAAGCGACTTAATTGAAGGAAAAATCGCCGAAAGCGTTTTGCCGATGCCCGTCGGCGCGGATACATACAGCTTTTTCCCGGCGGAAATCGTTCGATAAACGGCAACCGCAAGCTCGCGCTGACCCTTTCGGTATGTTTCAAACGGAAAATTTGTTTCGGAAATCGAAAGATTACGCGTGATTTTCCAATCACGTTCTAATTTCAGCCAAAAGCCGTATTGTTTTAATAAATTGTTAAAAAATTCCGATAGCTCATCGCGCGTAAAAATTTTTTCATGCCGCTGAATTTCTTCGCTTTCCAATTGAAAATATGTAAGCTGAACCTTCGCCGCCGAATAGCGCGTTTCGCATGTTTGCAAATACATATGCGCGTAAACCATACCCTGCCCGTAATGCAAATTTTCCTGCTTATAAAAATGCTCAAGCGGCAGAGCCGTTGTTTTTATTTCGTCGATTATAACACCGTTTTCGTCGGTGATTATGCCGTCGGCTCTGCCTTTTAGAATTATGGGAATATTTTCGATTTCCGTTTCAAGCGTCAGCGTAACTTCTTTTTTATAATTTTCGCCCGACTCTTTCTGAATTTTTCGATGCGCCGCCACACCCTTGTACATCGCCGACGAATCACGAAATCGGTTGTCGATGTCGCCCGCGCGCAAAACGAATTCAATAATCCTTCGAACCGAAAGCTTGACGGGTTTCATTGGTTTATGCCCGAATCAATTACAAGAAAATAAACCTCGTTGTCGTGCGGGTTTTTCATCCAATGATTCAGTGCGTCGCCGACCGACGGCGACATTTCCAAACCCGAAATTTCATTTACTTCCACCCAAAAAAAATCGCCTTCACTGCATTTCGGCAATTCGATTTCGTCAATCTCGCCAAAATAATGATAATGAAAACGAATCTCCGTTTCGGCTTTTCGCATCGCAATATAGCGCAGACGCAAATTGCGAATATCGTTTCGCTCAATTCCGGCTTCTTCATAAATTTCCCGATAACATGTTTCCGAAAAATCTATCGTTCGCGGATTCTTTATATCCTCCAAATCCAAATGTCCGCCGACGCCCGCCCACTTGCCCGTACTTAACTCATTATGCATCCCTCGCTTAATAAGTAATACCTTCCCCCCACATACCAAAAACGCCCCCGCAGTTATCCTTGTAGTCATTTGCCACTCCTCTTGTCCAATTGTTCCGCATGAATTATAATGTTTTATAAGCTCAACAGGCAAGAGTGTGGGCAACCTCCGAAAACCATCGCTTCGTCCGAATTTCAAA
>JAIRVD010000086.1 GCA_031254075.1 Clostridiales bacterium | reverse complement strand
ACCAGCCCTGCGGAAGAGCCTCCAAAGAACTGACACGTGAAAAAGTGACAAAAGCGTTTAAAACCGGTTATGAACGCTTTGAATGGATGCATAAAACACAGGATAATAAGCCCCTTCCGTGCGAGATTACACTTATACGCATTGAATATGAGGGAGAGTATCATATTGCCGCGTATAAACGCGATTTAAGGGAAGAAAAAGCCGCCAAGAAAAAAATTGCCGAAGCCGAAGTGGCTCATACGGCTACGTTGGCGAATCAAAATTTGCGCCTTAATTTGCTGTTGGGCGGCATTGATGTTGCGACATGGGATATGCCTGTTTACCCTGATGTTCCGGTCACGGGCAGTAGCGTGATTTGGTATTCGGATGAGTTTCGCCGTATGCTCGGATTTACCGACGAAAACGATTTTCCGAATATTCTTGAAAGCTGGAGCGGCTTGTTACATCCCGATGAAAAAGAAAAAGTGTTTACCGATTTCATATCGCACATGAACGATTACACAGGACAGACGCCGTATGATATTGAACACCGCATCATGATGAAAAACGGCGAATACAAATGGTTTCGCTGTTTTGGAAATACGCTGCGAAACGATGACGGCATACCGCTCCGCGTAGCAGGAGCAACGGAAGATATAAATGAGCGAAAATTGCTTGAAGAAGCGCTTTTTAGGCGCGAAATGATTTTGGACGCATTAAATCAAATGTCCATCACACTGCTTTCCCATGAAAACAAGTCATTCGACGAAGTTATGAATACCGCGCTGAGGAAAATCGTTACGGTTATGGGTTTCAACCGTGTTGCCGCTTATCGGCGTTTGGACAATGAGACGAACAGGTTGGGACAAGTATATTTGTGGGATGGTGAAACAATTCCGCTTGAGAACCATATGCAGGTATTACCGGATATTCCTCCTGTTCGGCGCTGGGTTGATTTATTGGTAAAGGGCGAATGTATAAACGCTGACATAAGCCAAATGCCGAAAGATGAAGCGGATTTCTTAAAGATGTTCAATATAAAAGCAGTCTATATGGTTCCGATATTTACCCACGAAGAGTTTTGGGGCGTCATAACCTTGGAAGACCAAGAAAAATATCGGTATTTCGATGAAAAAGACTTCGATGTTTTAAAATCCGCGGCACATTTATGCGCCGGCGCGATTGTGCAGAACGAAATCATACGCGAAGCCGATGAAAGAAACGACTTCATTCGCATCATGTTCGATAACGCGCCTGTCGGCTTAACCCTTTTTGACGAAAATTTTAACTTTATTGACTGTAATGAAGCGGTTTTACGCATGTACGGCGTAAGCAAGACTTTCTATAAATCCTTTTTCGGCAGTGACGCCCATATGCCTGAATATCAACCTGACGGTTCCAAATCACACGAAAAAGCACATGAGAATACCAAACGGCTTATTGCGGGCGAGATGCAAAAAATCGAATGGGTACACCTTATGCCGGACGGTTCGCCGCTGCCTGTCGAACTGACAATGTCTCGCGTAAAACAAGGCGATAAATTTATCGGGCTTGGCTATATATATGATATGCGCAAGCAAAAGGAAATGGAAAGACACTTAGTGGAAGCAATGAAGGCAGCGCAGGAAGCCACCCGGGCAAAAAGCGAATTCTTGTCGGGGATGAGCCATGAAATGCGTACGCCTATGAACGCGAGTATCGGAATGACGGGAATCGGTAAAAAAGCAACCGACATAGAGCAAAAAAATCACGCCTTAAATAAAATAGGAGATGCTTCGTCGCATTTGCTTGGCGTAATAAACGATGTGCTTGATATATCAAAGATAGAAGCGGGTAAACTTGAGCTTGTAACCGTTCAATATATTTTTGAGCATATGATACAAAGAGTCGTCGCCGTTATCGGTTTTCGTGCAGATGAAAAACGGCAGAGTTTTGCCGTAAACGTGGATAGCCGAATCCCGCGTTTCATAGAAGGTGATGACCAGCGTTTGGCGCAGGTGATAACAAACCTTCTTTCAAACGCGGTGAAATTTACGCCGGATGAAGGCGAGGTCAGCATGAATGTGTCCTTAATCGGCGAAACCGACGGGGTCTGCGAACTGCGTTTCGTAGTTGCCGATAACGGTATCGGAATATCTCCCCAACAGCAGATAAAACTGTTCAACGCGTTCGTGCAGGCTGAGAGCGGCACGAACCGCCAGTTTGGCGGCACGGGTTTGGGGCTTGTCATCTCCAAGAATATTATTGAGATGATGGGAGGCAAGATTTGGATAGAATCTGAGCTGGGGAAGGGCGCAAAGTTTATTTTCACCGTGAAAGCGCGATGCGTTGATGACGAAGCATTATCCGCGGCAAACGCTGACAACGGCTCCGAAATTATTGCCGGTGAGTTCAACGGCAAAACGATGCTGCTTGCCGAAGATATAGAAATTAACCGTGAAATTCTGATATCGCTCTTAGAAGACACCGGGATTATTATTGATTGCGCCGAAAACGGAAAGGACGCGCTTGACATAATAGCGGCGGGAGGTATGTACGATGTAGTATTAATGGATGTGCAGATGCCCGAAATGGGCGGTCTCGAAGCAACACGGCGCATTCGCGCTCTGCACGGTCATCAACGCGAAAAACTGCCAATCATAGCAATGACCGCAAATGTGTTCAAGGATGACATAGCGGCATGTGAAGCCGCCGGCATGGATTCACATGTAGGTAAACCCCTTGATATGGACAAAGTTTTGAAGATTCTTCGTATATACCTGTGAAAGGGGTTTAGTTGGTTTGCTTTTCGTGCAACTGTAACCGGAGTTCAGCTATAATTGCATCTTTTTCTGCAAGCATACGCTTATCTTCTTCCCACTCATTCATTCTTTTGTTGTAAAAATAAATATCATCTTGCCTGCGCTGATATGCTTGTCTTGTGTATTTATCTTCACTCTGCCTTGCTAATGTTGTAACTGCCATCTGAATCTCCTCCTGCTCGTCACAAATCTCCTTGATAATAGCCTTATTTTCTAT
>JAIRVD010000003.1 GCA_031254075.1 Clostridiales bacterium | reverse complement strand
CGACCAAGTAAGCGACCAAGAAACCGACCAAGTAAAACGTCTTTTATATGTACTCGGAACTAAAACGCTATCCGCCGCCGAACTTATGGAACTTCTCGAATTAAAACACCGCCCGACATTCCGAAAAAATTATCTGCACCCCGCAATTTATGCAGAATTAATCGAAATGACCTTGCCGCAAACTCCAAACGCACGAAAACAAAAATATCGCAGAAAATAAAACTATATCCGCTTTCTCATCTGCTCTCTGAAAACGGTGTAATTTGATTTGCTCCAAAATTTCTTTGCGTTTAAATTTCCGGATAAAACATTTAATTCCACGAATTCCAAGCCTCCGGATTTAAAATATTCGATTAAAATATTTTCCAGCTTCGACATAATGCCTTTGCCTCTGAAGGATTCAATTACATAAGCCGCTTCGATGTATCCAATCTTCCCCACTTTGGAAACCGGAAGAAAACAGTTAATTACCGTACCCGAAATAAAACCTATTACTTCGTTTTCTTTTTTTGCTATGAAAATCTTGCTTTCCGCCTTTTGCAAAGCGGCAAGCGTGTCTTCGTCCGATAATGTTTCAAAATCAAAATAGGGGTCGTTCGTCATTGTTTTTAATTCATAAGCCAGCAAATTATATAATTGGGCTATCTGCGGTAATTCATTTGGGTCGGCTTCTTTGTAGGTAACGGCCTGCATTTTATTAGCCTCCGATTTTGCTCATAAACCGTTCGGCGTTGACGATTACGCGGATGTGTTTTCCGTTACCGATTTGATTTTTTTCATCGCTTGCAGAGACGGAGAATGTTATGGTGCGTCCGTCTGCGATTTCGATTTTTGCGGTGGCGGAAATTTTCGCGTCGACAGGGCTTGCGGCGGTGTGTGCAACGTCGATTTGCGTGCCGACGGAGGTTTGACCGTCTTCAAGGCTCTCGGCGATGCATTCGCAGGCGGCTTGTTCCATCAGCGCAATCATCATCGGCGTTGAGAAAACATCCAAACTGCCGCTGCCGACGGATTTTGCGGTGTTTTTTTCGGAAACTGTCGTCGAAACGGTTGCTGTTTTTCCTATTTCAAGCATCGGAACCCCCTACATAAACTCGTAATGTTTTTTTACAGGCTTCGTGACTTTCCACACGCAGGACAGACCTTTGGGGAATTCGACATAATCGCCCGCGGCAAAGGATACACTTTTGCCGTTGTAATCTACGGTAACTTCGCCCTCGATAAGAATGCAGATTTCCTTGCTGTCGTAATGCCAAGCGAATTCCGAGACATCGCAGCCCCAAGTCGGTTTATTCATGAGTTTTGCCTTGTCGGCGTCGGTTGCTTTTCTTACTGAAATGTCCATTTATTTACCAACCTTTCTTAGTAATGAAAGTAGTCTTTCCAAATCTTCGGCAGAGTAGTATTCGATTTCGATTTTGCTTCTTTTCTTTCCGGGTACGATGTGAACTTGCGAGCCGAGTGCGTGTTTTAATTCGGTTTCGGCTTGGCGATAGGCTTTTTCGGTGTTTTCGTCTTTTTCGTTTTCTTGCGGAGGCTCAATTTTTTTTGCGGCGGCTTTCATTACGGCGACAACCATTGCTTCCGATTCGCGAACGCTTAAACCGCTTTCGGCAATTTTTGTCGCGCAGGCTACTTGAAGCTCCTCGTCTTCCACGTTAAGAAGAACTTTCGCGTGGCTTGCGGTAAGTTTTCCTTCTGAGGCGAGTTCCTGCGCGCGCGGGGTGAGCTCAAGCAGATGCAATGCGCTTATTACCGCGTGCTTGCTTTTACCTAATTTTCCGGCGACATCGTCGGGTGAGAAGAAGAAATCATCCATCAGGCGCTTGTAGCAGGTTGCTTCTTCAATGGAAGTTAAATCCTGCCGCTGAATATTTTCAATCAGCGCGACTTGCAGAATTTCCATTTCGGTGTATTCTTTCACGATTACGGGAATTTCCGTCAGACGCGCCTTTCGCGCCGCGCGATAGCGGCGTTCACCCGCGATTATCGTAAAACTGTCGCCGTCGGCGCTTACCAACAGCGGCTGAACGATTCCGAAAGATTTCATTGACTCGGCGAGTTCGTCCAATGCCTCTTCGTCGAAAAACCGGCGCGGCTGTGTCGGATTCGGCTCAACCTTTCGAATATCCACCATAAGAACGCCGTTTTGCGACGGCTTCGCATTTTCAAAGTCTTTCTCACCCGCAGACTGAACGCCGCTGATTAACGCGCCGAGTCCCTTTCCCAATCCTGCCTTTGCCATTTAAATTAACTCCTTCTGCGAATTCAAAAAATCCTTCTCGATAACTTCCCGGGCAAGTTGCTCGTAAGCTTCCGCGCCCTTTGATGTCGGCGCGTATAACGTAATCGGTAAACCATGACTCGGTGCTTCACTCAGCCGCACATTTCGCGGAATAATTGTTTTATATGTGTGTTCTTCCAAATGCGATTTTACTTCGTCAACGACTTGCGCCGACAAATTCGTCCGTGCGTCATACATCGTGAAAACAACGCCCTCAAGCGCAAGGCGCGGGTTTAATTTCGCGTGAACTAAATTAATTGTATGCATCAACTGCGTTAAACCTTCCAACGCGTAATACTCGCATTGAATAGGCACAAGCACCGCATCGGCAGCGGTCAGGGAATTGATGGTCAGAATATT
>JAIRVD010000387.1 GCA_031254075.1 Clostridiales bacterium | reverse complement strand
AGCACCTCGCCCTGCGCGATATAGGCTTTTAGCTTGGTGTCGGCGCCGCTTTGCAGGCGGAAAAAAGTGATCTTGCCGGGGATGATGTCGCCTTCCAGTGTCCCGCGCGTAATGTCCGGCTCGCTGTCCGGCTCGGTGGCGGGCGATTCAATTATCTCCGCACCGAGTATCGCGTTGGTGTCAACTGTCATTTGCCATTCGTGTTCGGAAAAATAAATTTTTTCGTGCCATTGCCACGTCATATCCGTCATCAGTTCCAAGGTATAGTAGTATATATTGCCGCGTTCTGCCGTGGTGTCGGTAAATTCATAAAGAATTTTGTCTCTGTGAATAATATCGTCCTGTACATAAATCGGTGTTCCCATTTGACCGCGCGTGGTTGAGCGGTAAACCGTTAGTTGCGTGTTTTCTGAAAAATTTATCTGTCGCCTGATAATGTATAATAATTTTATGCCGCCTCCGTCGGCGGGTTCGGCATAATAACGGCGCGAGTGAAAATCGCCGCGCCTGCGAACCATGTCATAACGCCTTCCGTCGATATAGTAAATTAATTCGTCAATTTCTTCCGCGTTCGCGTCAACAAGAATTCGTTGACCGGGCGCGGTTAATTCATAAATCCCGTCTTCAAGACTGTTTACCGATAAAGGGTGCGTCACCGAATCAACATTTTCGTTGCGAGTCGGGGCAACGGAATTCCAACTTGAGTTTACGATGCTGTTATCGTACCATTGAATTCTGAATTCCAAAGGCCAAACAATGCTTTCGTCAATTACTAAGCTGTTATAATGAGAAACGTCCACCCAAGTTGAATCCAATCGAAATATCAACTCCAATGATTCGGGGGTATGCGACGGAAGTGCCTCGGGGTAAGTAATTCGAATTACGAAACTCGGAAAATGCGAATAATTTTCATAACCTATCTCCCAATTAAAATCATGTAGGCGGTTCCACTCCACAGAATACCCAAGCGCGGAAGCCAATCCGTACAGCGAGAAATAGAACCCGTCATCATCTTTATAAGATGTTCGCGCAATGAATGTTTCGGGATAATCAGTTCCGTCAAAACCGATTATTGCGTGGTGAAAATCTCCGGGAAACCAAGCGAGGTCGCCCTCGCCATCTTCATAAAAGGCATCAATCGGTAAAAATTCTTCTCCCGTGGGTGTGTAGGCTTCGCCGCGCACAATCCAAAAATCAATTCCGTCGTCGTCTATTTCACGAATATTAAATTGCGCGGGTGTTCCGTTCAAAATATATGCCAAGTCGTTCAGCCGAAATGAGTGGAGTGTCATATCGTCACCGACCGCCCACAACTCATAACGTTCGCCGTTAACAACAATTGATACTTCCGAAACCAACGGCCCAACCGTTGCGTGTGCGTTTGTATGATTTAAAAATAAAAACGTGAGCAGAAAAAATACAGCAAAAATTTTTTTCATTTTTTATCTCCAATCCGCTTCAGATTAGTTTTTCGTTGCAATAATTTCGATTGCCCTTCTGTTTTCTGTTTTTGATACGGTTATGGAAAGGTTTTCGTATGTAAATGTGTCGCCCTCGTTCGGGATTGCTCCGAGTTTTTGAATAATCCAGCCGCTGACTGTAGGTGCGGCGGCTTTGTCTTTTAATTCAAAGAAATCAAAAAATTCATGCGTATCGACGCTGCAACTTATTTTGTATTTATCATTATCTATTGATGAAAATTTCTCTATTATTTCATCATGTTCGTCCCATATTTCCCCCACAAGTTCTTCCAAAATGTCTTCCAGCGTTACTATACCGACTGTTCCGCCATATTCGTCGGTTACTACGGCAAGATGGCATTTTTTTGTTTGAAGCCTTTTCAACAAATCTCCTATTTTTACATATGGCGTGACAAAAACCGCAGACGTTACGATTCCCTCAATGCTGTTTTTGCTTTGAGCCACTTCAAAAAAATCTCTTATGTGAATAACACCGATAATATTGTCTATCGTTTTCTCAAACACCGGAATGCGTGAGTATCCCGTTTTAATAAAGGTTTCGGCTATTTTTTCAACGGAATGCGCATTGGATACACCGATTATATCAACTCGCGGAGTCAGAATGTTTTTCACTACACTGTCGTTAAAATTTATAACATTTTGCATCAACTGCTTATCTTCTTCGTCAATCGCTCCGTGATTTTCCGCCTCGTTGATTATCGTCATCAATTCTTCCTCTGTCATGTTTGTGTTCGCCGACTTAAATACTTTTGCAAGAAACCTTTGCCATAAATTGAATAAATAATTTACGGGGGTAAAAATTATTATAAGAACATTAAGAAAAGGCGCGGAAAACATCGCATATTTTTCGGGCGAACCCTTAGCAATACTTTTTGGCGAAATCTCGGCGAATACCAACAACACAACAGTTAAAACAACGGTTGAAACCGAAGCCCCTATATCACCGTACAGTTGAACAAATAACACCGTAGCACCGGAAGCCGCGGCGATATTAACAATCGTATTTCCAATCAGCACCGTAGAAATAACCTTATCATAATTTTCAAACAACCTTAAAACAAGAGCGGCTCTTTTTGACCCGCGCTCCGCCATATTTTTTATCCTCACCCGATTCAAAGCCGAAAAAGCAATCTCAGTAACCGAAAAATACGCAGAACTCAAAACCATCAACCCAATAATAAAAATCGACAATATTCTGCCACTGTCCAAAATTATTCTCCTTTAATCGTATTCGCCACAATAATACTGCCCCGCTTGTCAATTTTCAAATAGTTCAACTTCCTATCTCAAACTTCGCACAAGCCAAGCACTTAAAAGCGATGTAAAAAGGCATAAAAACACTTAAAAAAGCGAAAAACCTCTCATGTAAATGGTATAATATCTTTGCGAAAAACAAATACCGGG
>JAIRVD010000353.1 GCA_031254075.1 Clostridiales bacterium | reverse complement strand
TTCGTTAATTCGGGGATGTTGAATTTGGTGCAGGCGATTGGCGTTATTATGGGCGCGAATGTCGGAACTACTTTCAGCGGACAATTGGTTGCGTTTAAGATTGACTGGGTTGCGCCGTTATTTATTTTCGTCGGCGTTATAATGAATTTTTTCTTTAAGAAAAGAAAAATAAAAGATATCGGATATGTAGTTTTGGGCTTCGGTGTTTTGTTCTTCGGAATTTCAACTATGGGAACGCCGCTTATGGCTCTTAGGAATGAGCCGTCTTTCAATGAGTTTTTAGTTAATTTCACGAATCCGATTCTTGCTCTTTTGGCGGGATTTGTTTTTACCGCGATAATTCAAAGCTCGTCGGCGACGATGGGAATTTTGGTTGCGCTCCATTTGAGCGGCGTTCCGCTGGATTTCAGAACATCGGCGTTTATTATTTTGGGCATGAATATCGGCACAAGCATTACGACGGTTGTTTCGTCGATTCCCGCGAGTCGCGAAAGCAAGCGCGCCGCAATTTTTCACATTATGTATGACATAATCGGAAGCACCGTTTTCGGAACTCTGATTTTTATTTTCCCGCAAATTTTAGAATGGTTTGAATCTACTTGGGCGGAAAAAGCGCGTCAGGTCGCGATGTTCCATACGCTGTACAATGTTGCGACGATGCTGATTCTTTTGCCGTTTATAAATTATATCGCAGTTATGATGAAGAAAATTGTTCCCGGCAGCGCAATCGAAACAGATAATACTTATGAAAAGAAACTTGTGTATCTTGATTCGCAAACGATGGAATCACCTGCGGTTTCGGTGCTTAACGCGCATCTTGAGCTTTGCCGAATGGGAAAAATCGCGAACGAGAATTTCGCGCTCGCAACGGAAGCGTTCTTTGAAAACGATGCCGAAAAAGTGAAAAAAACGCTGGAAAACGAAAAAATCGTGGATTACCTGAATCACAAAATAGCGTCGAAATTAGTTCATATTAACGGAATGTCGCTCTCGCCGCTTGAAGCCAAAAAAATCGGTAAAATGTTTATAATTCTTTCCGATATCGAAAGAATCGGCGACCATGCCGAAAACATCGCCGGATATGTAAAAACAATGGAAAACAACGATTTAAAATTCTCCGAAACCGCCGTCGAAGAATTAAAACGGCTTGTGAAATTAACAAAGGACATTACGGTTAAGGCTTTGAATGTTTACGAAAACCAAAAAGATGACGAATTTTCCAAAATCAAAAAACTCGACGGCAAAATAAACACCTTCGCGGCAAAGTGTGTTGTAAACCATGTCGAACGCCTGAAAACCGAAATCTGCCGTCCCGAATGCGGCGTTATCTTCACCGACATGATTACAGATTTAAGCCGAAGCGCCGACCACGCAAAAAATATTGCGTCGTCCGTGTCGCTTGAGAGGAAATGGAATAAGTAGAATCAATGGCATTGGACATTATGAATAATCTATACGAGAGTTTCCCTTAATATAGCGGAAACTTTCTTGTACATATCATCGAATTGCGACAGCGGCAGCGGACTTTCTCCGCTGCCGCATTCTATTGTGAAGCCGGGGCGGCTGAAGGTGCGGATAAACCAGTCGCGGTAGCCTGCGTGGGAGGATTCGTCGGGGACTTCTTCCAGTTTATAGCCGCTGACTAGGGAGAAACGTTGCGCGAGTTCTTCCGCGCCGGGCGGATTGAAATTCATGTATCGCCAATAAATTTCTTCGCCCTGCGTGTGTAGCGAGAGCGTTATGTCGATGTCGTGAAAAACCGTGTATGCCGCAAGCGCACAGCTTTCGGGCTCTGAAAGCGGTCTTGGTCCTACATAATCACGCGGTCCGGGTTTGTCAAAGCCGCGCGCGAATTTATTTTTTTTCGCAATCTCCCATCCCGACGGGTAGTTGGAATTTAAATCCACGCCGCATATGTTTGCCTTCCAACCGTCGGGGAATGATATAGAGTGCGACATCGCCTCCGCTTCTTTGTATGCGATGCGCAGTTTTCCGATTCCGCCGGTTACGAGGTCTGCGCCGTCGGGGTTCACGAGCGGAATGCAATGAAGCGTTACGTTTATTTTCTCGTCTGCGATTTCATTAATAAATTTCATTAATATCAATGTTGTAATCCATTCGTTCGCGTGATGCGACGCGTTAATTAAAACCGATTTCGTGCCGCTTCCGAGCGTCAGCGCGTGAATCGGTCGCCCCAGGCGGCTGTAGCCTATCACGGAATGAGTTATTTCCGGTGAAAATTTCATTATTTCTTCCGCAAGTCTTATTGAGGTAATCGGAATGTCAGTTCGCATGAGCAGCTCCCTTATTAATTCGATTGTTTATACTATGCGCAAAAATATATTTGTGCTAAACTGGAATTATTACCACAAAAAGGAATGAGTTCTTATGAAAATAATTCTTTTTGACGGATTCAGCATTTTAAACCGCGCGTATTACGCCCTTCCGCCGCTCACTAACAGCGCGGGGGAGTATACGAACGCGGTTTTTGGTTTTATGAATATTTTTTTCAGATTTCTGGACGAAGAAAAACCCGACTATATAATTGTGGCATTTGATTTGCCGCAACCGACGTTTCGGCATGAAATGTACGGCGCGTACAAGGGAACGCGCAAGGGAATGCCCGATGAATTGCGCGCGCAGGTTCCGGCGTTGAAAGTATTATTGGAAAAAATGGGAGTGACAATTGCCGCTTGCGAGGGTTATGAGGCGGACGATGTTTTGGGAACCTTGGCGGAAAAGGCGGTCGCAGGCGGCTTAACGCCCGTAATTATCACCGGCGACCGCGATATGTTGCAACTTGCTTCCGAAGAAATAAAAATTCGTTTACCGAAAACGAAAGCGGGCAAAACTGAAGTTGAGGATTACAACGCCGCGCAAGTTTTCGAAAAATACGGTGTGACGCCCGCCGCGTTCGTGGATGTGAAAGCGTTGATGGGCGATGCTTCCGACAATATACCGGGCGTACCCGGCATCGGCGAAGTTACCGCGACGAAAATTATCGCGCAGTACGGCTCGCTCGAAAACGCGATTGCCAATGTGGATGAAATAAAACCGAAGAAGGCTTCGGAGAATTTGGCAGAATTCCGCGAGCAGGCGATTCTGTCGCGCAAGCTTGCCGCGATTGCATTGGACGCGCCGATTGAGTTGGAGCTTTGCGAAAATCAAATCGCAAATATATTCAATGAAGAAAGTCGTGCCGAAATTGAGCGGCTGGAATTAAAAAGCCTGTATAAACGCTTTGAAGGCGCGCCGGCGCGTGTGGTTGAAATTTCAAAATATGAAGTTCTAAAATCGCGAAGTGAAACAGAAGAATTTTTTTCTTCACTTGAAAAATCCGGTGAGGGAGCGGCGTTTTTTCCGCTTTGGGATGATGAGAACGGTTTTCTTGTGGGTGCTGCTGTCGCGAATGAAAATTTTTTGAAATACATTCATATCGGCGGCGAAATTACGCTTGGTGTTTCCGAAAACGAAATCTCCGAAGCGGATTTTATTCCGATTTTGAAAAAATGGTTGGAAAGTGATTCGGAAAAATGGTTGTTTGATGTAAAAACCGAAGTCGGAAAATTTCGTAGATACGGGATTACGCCGACAAACGTGATTTTTGACGCGATGCTTGCCTCATATGTCAGCGATGCGCTGAAACCCGCTAATCATATTTTTGATGAAATTCCGACGCTTGAAGAAATTTTGGAAAACAAAGGCAAGCGAGGCGGCTCGCGTAAAACCGTTTCGAGCTTGACGGAGGATGTTGCGGCAAATTTTGCGGTACGCAGCGCGGAAAAAATTTCAAACGCGCGTCTGCATATCGACAGTAAGATTTTGAAAAACGGTCAGTACAATCTTCTTTACGAAATCGAAATGCCGCTTGCGTTCTTGCTCGCGGAGATGGAAGAAATCGGAATAAAGGTGGACAAGCCAACACTGATTGCGTTCGGAGAGCAAATGGACAAGCAAATTGCCGTGCTTACGGCATTGATTTACGACTTGGCAGGCGAAGATTTTAATATAAATTCGCCCGCTCAACTTGGAGAAATTCTTTTCGGCAAGCTCGGTTTGAAAGGAAGCAAAAAAACACAAAAGGGATATTCCACCGCGGCGGATGTTTTGGAAAAATTGGAAGGACAGCATCCGATTGTTTCGCTTGTTTTGGATTACCGCACACACGCGAAATTAAAATCAACCTATGTAGACGGAATGCTTCCGCTGATTCGCGCGAAAACGTCGCGTGTGCATTCGACTTTTCAGCAAGCTCTTACCGCAACGGGGCGGCTTTCCAGCACCGAACCGAATTTGCAAAATATTCCGATTCGCACGCCGCTCGGGCGCGAGTTGCGCAAGGCGTTTGTTCCGGCGGACGGATGTGTTTTTCTCGACGCGGACTACAGCCAAATAGAGTTGCGTTTGCTTGCGCATATGTCGGGTGATGAGGTTTTAATCAACGCGTTCCGCGAAAATGAAGACATTCACAGGCTTACGGCGTCGCAGGTGTTGGGAATCTCGCCCGAGGAAGTTACGCCCGAGCAGCGCAGTAACGCAAAGGCTGTAAATTTCGGAATAATTTAAGGAATGAGCGCGATCGGCTTAAGCGAGGATTAGAAAATTCCGTTGAAGGAAGCGGAAAGTTATATCGACGGATATTTTCAAAAATATCCGGGCGTAAAAAAATATTTGAACGAGACAATCGCAAACGCAAAACGCGACGGCTTTGTTTCGACGCTGTACAATCGGCGCCGCGCGTTGCCCGAGCTTTCGTCAGGAAATTTCAACACGCGCTCGTTCGGTGAACGCGTTGCGATGAATATGCCGATTCAGGGTACCGCCGCCGATATTATAAAAATCGCGATGCTTAACGTTTCGGCGCGGTTAAGACGCGAAAAATTTTCGGCAAAAATTGTTTTGCAGGTTCATGACGAGCTTCTTCTCGAGGCACCTAAGGAAGAATCCGACAGTGTAAAGTATATATTGAAGGAAGAAATGGAGCGCGTCGCGGAGCTTTCGGTTCCGCTTGTCGCCGATGTGAATGTGGGGGAAAGCTGGTATGCCACAAAATAAATTAACGACAATCGGCGTAACGGGAATTTCCGGCAGCGGAACAAGCACAGTTGCGGCGATTTTGGAGGAACGCGGCGGTTTTGTAGCGCAGGCAGACAAGCTCGCGCACGAAGCAATGGGAAAAACAGAACCGGCGTTTGCGGAAGTTATCGAAGCGTTCGGCAAAGAAGTTTTAAACCAGAACGGCGAAATAAATCGCCGCGCGTTGGCGAAGCTTTTCGGAAATAAAAAAGAATTGGAAAAACTTGAAAAAATAATTCATCCGCGTGTGATTGAAAAAACGCGCGAGTTAAATAAAAAAACCGCAGACATTGCCGCTCATACATTTTTTGTAATCGACGCGCCGCTGCTGATTGAATCCGGAATGCACATAATGTGCGACAGTATTTGGCTAATCACCGCGCCCGACGATTTGCGAATCGCTCGAATCACCGTGCGCGACAAAATCGACGAAGCTTTGGCGAAGCGCCGTCTTGCGTCACGCAAAGGCGACGACGCGTTACGTCCGTTCGCGCATATCATCATCGAAAACAACGGCAGTGCAATTGCTCTGCGTTCAAAAACAGAAACAGCCCTCAAGGCAATGTCGTTAAAAATACATGGTTTCGACGGGCTGAAAGTATTGGAGATATAAATGGAGTTTTTCAAAAAATC
>JAIRVD010000339.1 GCA_031254075.1 Clostridiales bacterium | reverse complement strand
AAATAACCCAGCCCCGCGTCAAGAAACACGTCAACCATTTTTTGCGTCTCATTTTCCCCCGGAAGACGCATCGCGCCAAAGCCCAAAAAAGACCTTGACGCGATTGTCAAATAACTATCTGCAGTTGTCATTTATTTTCGCCCTTTCAAATTTTGAAAATGCTAAATCAATTTTTTTGCCCTTTCAACCACGGCGTCAACCGTAAATCCATATGCCTTAAATAATGACGGCGCAGGCGCGGACGCCCCAAATGTGTCGATTCCGATTACATCGCCGTCAAGCCCCGTGTACTTGTGCCAGCCGAAAGTCGAAGCCGCCTCAACCGCAAGCCTTGCGCGAACAGCTTTGGGCATAATCTCTTCCTTTTCCGTGTCGGATAAAGAATCAAAAACATCAATCGACGGAACGGAAATCACACGCGGGTGGATTCCGGCTTCTTTTAAGATGGGGAATGCGTTGTAAATTAATTCTACTTCCGAGCCGCTTGCCATCAGCAGAATATCAGGTTTTCCCGTAGCGGGGTTAACGGATTCCTTCAATATATATGCGCCTTTATACGCGCCCTTACCCGTTTCGGGTAAAAGGGGTAAATTCTGCCGCGAAAGAACAAGCGCGGTCGGTCCGTCTGTTTTATTGAGCGCGTAAGCCCAAGCGGCGGCAGTTTCCTTTGTATCGCAAGGACGATAAACCGTAAAACCGGGAATACTGCGCAACGAAGCAAGCTGTTCAATCGGCTGGTGGGTAGGACCGTCTTCGCCAACGCCGATGGAGTCATGTGTCATAATATACACAACGGGTAATTTCATTAATGCCGAAAGACGCATCGCGGGTTTCATATAATCACTGAACACAAAGAAGCCGGCAACATAAGGACGCAATCCGCCATACGCCGCAAATGCGTTTGCGATTGCAGTCATTGCGTGTTCGCGAATGCCGAAATGCAAATTCGAACCGGAAGGTGTTTCTTTCGAATAAGATTTTCTCTCCTTCATTATCGTAAGCGTGGAAGGCGCAAGGTCTGCCGAACCGCCGAATAAATTCGGAACAACTTTTGATAATTTGTTCAGCACAACTTCCGAAGACGCGCGCGTGGCAATATTGCCTTCATACTGCCAATATTCATCCCAATTATCCAAATCAACGGGAAGCTTCGCGCTGTGCCATACTTCCCATGCTTTCCAATCGTCGGGATACGCGGCTTTATAGCTTTCCGCTGATTTGTTCCAATCGTCTTCCCATGATTGCGCGGTTTTTAACCATTCGGATACCGCTTTCGAAACATCCGGCGGAACGCAAAATGGCTCTTTACATTCCCATTTCAACGTTTCCTTCGTTGCGGCAATTCCGTCCGCACCAAGCGGCGAGCCATGAACAGCAGCGGTTCCCTGCTTGGGCGAGCCGTAACCGATTACGGTTTTAATTTCGATAATCGACGGCTTGTCTGTAACTTTTTTCGCTTTTTCCAATGCCGCGATAATTGCCGCCAAATCATTTCCGTCCGCAACGGTTTGAACATCCCAACCGTATGCGTCAAAACGTTTGCCGACATTTTCCGTAAAGGAAATATCGGTAGAACCTTCTATTGTAATATTGTTCGAATCGTATAATAAAATTAATTTGCCGAGCGCAAGCGTTGCCGCAAGCGAAGCCGCTTCAGACGCTACACCCTCTTGCAAACAGCCGTCGCCGCAAAGCACATATGTGTAGTGGTCAACAAGTTTTGCGTCGGGCTTGTTAAATTTCGCGGCAAGATGGCTTTCAGCCCACGCAAAACCTACCGCGTTCGCAACGCCTTGACCCAAGGGCCCTGTTGTAATTTCTATTCCGTCGGTGTGTCCGAACTCAGGATGCCCGGGTGTTTTTGAATCCCATTGACGGAAATTTTTTAAATCTTCAATTGACACGTCGTATCCGAAAACATGCAACAAGCTGTAAAGCAAAGAAGAGCCGTGTCCCGCCGAAAGAACAAATCTGTCGCGGTTAGCCCACTTTGAGTTTTTCGGATTATGTTTCATCACGCCGCCCCAAAGAGCGGTCGTCATTGGCGCGGCTCCGAGCGGCAAACCCGGATGTCCGCTGTTTGCGGCTTGAACGGCTTCCGCTGATAAAAATCTTAATGTGTTGACGGTTTTATCCGAAACAATACTCATTTAGGCACACCCTCCCAATCTTTCAGGAAGCGTTCGATGCCGCTGTCTGTGAGTGGATGGTTAAGCATTTGCACGAATGTCGGGTACGGAATCGTTGAAATATGAGCACCGAGACGAGCCGCGTTTACGACATGAATCGGGTGACGAATGCTTGCCGCGATGATTTCCGTTTCAATGCCGTGCGTGTCGAAAATGTCGCAGATTTCTTCGATAAGATTCATTCCGTCCATTCCGATATCGTCGAGTCTGCCGAGGAACGGGCTTACATATGTTGCGCCCGCGCGTGCCGCAAGCAATGCCTGAACAGCCGAGAACACCAAAGTAACATTCGTTTTGATTCCCTTTTCGGTTAAAATTTTTGTGGCTTTCAGCCCTTCCGCCGTCATGGGAATTTTAATTACGATGTTTTTATGAATTTTTACAAGCTCTAAAGCTTCCTTGACCATGCCGTCGGCTTTTGTGTCGATTACCTCCGCGCTGATTGGTCCGTCAACGATTGAAGTAATTTCCTTTACAACATCTTCAAAAATTTTTCCTTCTTTCGCAATCAACGACGGATTCGTCGTTACACCGCATATTACGCCCCATTCGTTTATCTCGCGAATGTGCGCAACGTTTGCGGTATCAATAAATAATTTCATAAACTTTTTCCTCCCGATTTTGTATTTTTTTTATAATATCATGATATAATGCTTCTTGAAAGGGGTTTTTGTTTTATTATGAACAATTTGGAAATTCGTACGAGATTCGCCCCAAGCCCTACGGGATACATGCATTTAGGCGGCTTGAGAACCGCGCTTTATGCTTTTTTATTTGCAAAGAAAAATGATGGCAAATTTATTTTGCGAATTGAAGACACAGACGCTGAACGTTTTGTTGAAGGCGCGACGGAATTAATATATAAAACATTAAAATCCGCAGGACTTTTTTATGATGAAGGTCCCGACGTCGGCGGCGATTTCGGACCGTATATTCAAAGCGAACGAAAAGAAATATATAAAAAATATATTGACGAAATAGTTGAACGCGGACATGCCTATCATTGTTTTTG
>JAIRVD010000319.1 GCA_031254075.1 Clostridiales bacterium | reverse complement strand
GTTTGAAACCGGCTTCTTCTAAATTAGATTTATCCATTCTTGAGTTAAGTGGTCTGGCGGCTTTTGTTGGGTATTCGCTTGAGGGGATGGGGTTGACTTGTGTGTTCATTTTTGCGAAGGAGAAAATTTCCTGGGCGAATTCTGCCCATGAACACATACCTTCGTTGGTGGCATGGTATGTGCCGAATTTTTCGGAACCCGCCATGTCGCATAACAACGGAGCGAGGTCGGCGGTGTAGGTTGGGGAGCCGACTTGGTCGCAGACTACGTTTAGGATTTCGCGTTCTTTGCCCAGGCGCAGCATGGTTTTCACGAAATTATTTCCGTTTTTGCCGAAAACCCATGAAATACGGACGATGAAATATTGGTCGAGGGTTTCTTTTACGGCGAGTTCGCCGGCTAGTTTTGATTTTCCGTAGACAGAAATCGGGTCGGTGGGGTCGTCGGGTTTATAAAAATTATTGCCTGTTCCGGGGAAGACGTAGTCGGTGCTGATGTAGATTATTTTTGCGTTTATTTTTTTGCAGGCTTCGGCGATGTGGCGGGTGCCGTCGGCGTTTATTTTGTGGCAAAGTTCGGGTTCGTCTTCGGCTTTATCTACAGCGGTATAGGCGGCGCAATGGATTACTGTGGTGGGGGCGTATTCTTCTATTGCGGAAAAAACTGCGGCGCGGTCGGTTATGTCTAGGTCGTTGATGTCGATTCCCTTGTGGGGAATGTTTCGTGCGGATAATTCTTTTATAACATCATGACCCAGTTGTCCTTTTACGCCGGTTACCAAAATTTTCATCACCGATCACCGTACATATTTTCGTAATAGTTTTGATATTCACCTGCGAGGATGTTTTCCCACCATTTGCGATTGCTGAGATACCATTGTATCGTAAGTTTTATTCCTGTGTCAAAGGTGGTTTCGGGCAGCCAGCCGAGTTCGTTGGAGATTTTTGTTGGGTCGATGGCGTAGCGTTGGTCGTGACCGGGGCGGTCGGTTACGTAGGCGATTAGGGTTTCGGGTTTGTTCAGTTCGCGCAGAATTGTTTTTACAACGTCGAGGTTGGTGCGTTCGTTGTGACCGCCGATGTTGTAGACTTCGCCGATGCGTCCGTTGTGAATGATCAGGTCGATGGCGGTGCAATGGTCTTTTACATACAACCAGTCGCGTACGTTTTCACCCTTTCCGTAGACGGGAAGCGGCTTGTCATTGATTGCATTGGCAATCATCAGCGGAATCAATTTTTCGGGAAAATGGAATGGTCCGTAATTATTGCTGCAACGCGAAATGGTTACCGGAAATTTAAACGTACGGCAATATGACAACGCAAGCAAATCTGCGGATGCTTTCGCGGCAGAATACGGGCTTGATGTATGAATCGGAGTTTCTTCGGTGAAAAGTAAATCGGGGCGGTCAAGCGGAAGGTCGCCGTAAACTTCGTCGGTGGAAACTTGATGAAAGCGCTTCACTCCGTATTCGCGGGAAGCATCCATTAAAACACCCGTGCCGATTACATTTGTGCGAAGGAAAATCCCCGGGTCGTTAATCGAACGGTCTACATGGCTTTCCGCCGCGAAATTTGCGACGTAATCGGGTTTGTAGTTTTCAAACAGCGGAAAAATAAAATCACGGTCGGCAATATCGCCTTTTACGAAAGTGAATTTTGGGTTTTTCATCGCTTCCGCAAGCGTTTCCATATTGCCCGCGTATGTCAGCGCGTCAACGCAAATCACTTCATATGACGGGTATTTTTCCAAAATATGATAAACGAAATTCGCGCCGATAAAGCCCGCGCCGCCTGTAATTAGAATTTTCATATCAAATCCTCCAAACTCGTCATTACGGGCTTGACGCGGAATGACGGCATTTTTTTGTTATTCAAAGTTACAGTCGCTGTTATTCAACAACGGCGCGTTTGCGTCTTTTTCGGAAACCGTGGGTCTTTCGACGCCCCAATTGACCGCGAGTTCGGGGTCATGCCAGCGAATGCTGCGGTCGGCGGCGGCATTGTAGAGATTGTCAACTTTGTACATAAATTCGACATTGTCGGTGAGAGTGAGAAAGCCGTGTCCGAAGCCGCGCGGGATTAGCAGTTGTTTGTAGTTTTCGGCGGAAAGTTCGACGGAAAGCCATTGTTTGTAGGTTGGAGAATTTTTTCGCAGGTCAACGACGACGTCGAGAATTGCACCCTTTGTGCAGCGAACGAGTTTTGTTTGCGCGTAGGGGTTGTTTTGAAAATGAATTCCGCGAAGAACGCCTTTTTGCGTGGAAAAAGAATGATTGTCTTGAACGAAATTAAAGTCGAATCCGGCGGAAAGCATTTTCTCGGTTGACCAAGATTCCATAAACCATCCGCGTGCGTCGCCGAAAATTTTCGGCTCAAGAATGAAAACGCCGGGTAGTGAGGTTTCGATTGCTTTCATATTATTCCTCCGATATTCGGCGAAGATAGCTGCCGTATTCGGTATTTTTCATTTTTTCGGCTTGTTTCAGCAGAATTTCTCGGGAAATATATCCGCGTTTGTACGCGATTTCTTCCAGGCACGAGACGTACAGACCCTGACGGCTTTGAATTGTTTCCACGAAAACGGACGCGCTGAGTTGCGCGCTGTGCGTTCCCGTATCGAGCCACGCCATTCCGCGTCCGAATAATTCGACTTTAAGCTTGCCCGCTTCAAGATAGGTGTTGTTCACAGAGGTGATTTCGATTTCGCCGCGTGCTGACGGCTTAGTTTCTTTTGCGATTTGGATAACTTTATTATCATAAAAATAAAGCCCGGGAACCGCATAATGCGACTTGGGCTTTGCGGGTTTTTCTTCAATTGAAAGAACATTGCCGTCATCGTCGAACGCAACAACGCCAAATTCTTCGGGATTTGAAACGCGGTATCCGAAAATTGTCGCGCCGTCGGTTCTGTTTGCGGCGGATTGCAAAAGTCCGGTGAAACCGTGACCGTAGAAAACATTATCACCGAGAACCAAACAGACATTATCGTCGCCGATAAATTCTTCGCCGACGATAAACGCGTCGGCAAGACCACGCGGATGTTCTTGAATTTTATATGAAAATTTCAACCCAAACTGCGCACCGTCGCCAAGCAATCCTTCAAACTGCCCGATATCACGCGGAGTGGAAATAATTAGAATTTCTCGAATTCCCGCAAGCATCAACGTTGAAATCGGGTAATAAATCATCGGCTTGTCGTAAATCGGCAAAATTTGCTTTGATACGGATAAAGTTGAAGGAAAGAGTCTTGTTCCCGCGCCTCCGGCTAAAACAATTCCTTTTAAACCCATGATTAACACGTCCCCTATGCAAAAATAAAGTACGCCGCATTTCTTGTAAAACCATCCATGAAAACGCCGAGCTTGCAAATTGTTCGTATGCGATTTATTTTTCCCATTTTAGGAATAGATATAAATTTTTCCAAAATTTCGATTTGCGAATCCGTTAAACGGTCGCGATATAATTTCAGAAGACTTTCCGCTTGCGGATACATTGATTCAATTCTGTCTTTAATATATTCAATGTCGCGCAGTCG
>JAIRVD010000305.1 GCA_031254075.1 Clostridiales bacterium | reverse complement strand
TTCCAAATGTTATGGGTTCGGTATTACCGCAGGCACTCAAAGATAGCAAAAGTGCAAGCGTAAAAATAAAAGCAAATCCTTTAGTTTTTCTCATCATTTTTCCCCTTCCCCTCTGAACCATGTGCGCATCGGCAAACTTTCCGATATAACAACACAAGCATAAGTACATATTTTTTTCATACGATCCCCTCCATGTTTAACAATTTAATGCAAGACGTATAGTAACTCAAATTGCAGTGCATGTCAACGCATATATTGTAGCGCAAATAATGCATCTGCTATGAAGTGCAATTATTGCGTGTGATGAACTATGAATTGTAATGCAAGCTGGAGATGCTTGCCTATGAAAAAGATTTATCTCTTTCCAAGGCAATCATCAAATGCTGCGAGTGCGCATTGGATAATTCAAAGTGAGTCTTTGCCAATTCGGCGAGCTATTGCCTTAAACGATACACCTTTGTTTAGGCACTCTTGAACCTCAATGAAAAAGCCATCAGTAAATGATGGCAGAACGGGCAAAAACACGTCAATATAATTTAAAAAACAACAAGAGTTTATGATTTCAAGCCAAACTCAACTAATCCGCAATGCGCGGCTGTTTTCCTGATATTTATCTTCTTCGTTGATGAAATGACCACTCTGAGTTCTTCAACAAGTGAAAACCTTTTCCGTCTCGTTCCATGTGAAAATTAGACTGACGTGTGGACAAAAATATTCAATACGGGGAATGATTCGCTGATACTTTTCAAAGTTTTTTCGATAGTGCGTTCGTAGAAAATAAAAATCACTCCCTATGATTATTATGCAAATCTAAAGAGTTGCTATATATATCATAAGAAGTGTTTCCGTCAAGGTAAAATCTTAGTCCTGTGGCGATATGGGTTATTCCGGATGCGGTTGAAAGTCTCCCAAAACCCGTTGGTAAGCTTCTTCCGGAGAAAGACCGCTCTTTAATAAATCTAATAATTTTTGCGCCCCTACAGCTATTCCTTCGTTTCTTCCTTCGCTTCTTCCTTCTTTTCTTCCTTCGCTTCTTCCTTCTTTTCTTCCTTCTTTTCTTCCTTCGTTTCTTCCTATGATTATGCCTTCTTCCAAACCTTCGTCGCGCCCTTCGTTCAACCAGCTGTCTTTCACTGTCATTAACATATAAGCCTCCTTATCTGTTTTTAACAAATTAAGGTTATTATTAAACTTTTTTGCGATTTCCTGCACATTTTCATTTTGCGGGTTTTGAGTTCTTCCCAGAAGAAATAATGCTAACTCTCCGGCAGGACTTTTTTCTTTTGAAAGCTTTTGCAAGCTTACGAACATTATGCTTGAACCTTTTGGATACGGGTTGCTTGTAACTTTATCCGTGAGTGCGTAATTTGTAAATATTTCCCCGTGAAGAACAGAATTTACATCTTCCGATAACAGCCAAAGTTGGTCGGCGATTTTATTATTTCCGTGTCCTATACCCAAACCGAAATATTCAATTGCCCGTGACTCGATTGTCGGCGATATGCTTGCTCTATTTTGAAACTCGATATAAATTGTATTATCATCGTTTTCGGTCATTTTTATATCTTGGTTTCGCGTAACATTTTGAATGTCCAAAAAATATTTGTATTGAGTTTCTATTACAATATTACCCTTTATCAATTTTACACCATGGCTCGGATATTTTTGAATATACGCTTCAAGTATAATATTGACCAATAAACGAAGGGTTTCCCAATTATCCGTCTTGTCAAACATATAATTCAAAAAGAAGTCGTTCATTGCGTAGATTGCTTTTGCCCCCGTTTTCAACTCTACATATCCAAGCGGCTTTTTATCATCACTCATAATCTTACCTGCCTTTTAATGTTTCTGAAATGAGTGTAACATAAAATATCGCTTTATAAAATACGGTGTTATCGGATAATAAAGATTGAATATTCCAATTATCATGCGGCGTTTTTTTGGAGTTATATTTTTATTTCGTTGCCACACACACCCAATCCGCGATACCATCTTCGTCGTTGCTTTTGCAGATGAAATCGCTTGCGGCTTTTACTTCATCTAGGGCGTTTTGCATTGCAACGCCGAATCCGGCGTATGTAAGCATGTCAATGTCGTTGAGGTCGTCGCCGAACGCGGCGATTTCGGACGGATGAATATTCCAAAGCCGTGCGAGTTCGGCGACGGCTTTGGATTTCGTTGCGTCTTTATGCATGATTTGCAAAAGGGTTCCTTCTCTGCCGTGGGAAACATCGGCGGTTATGACGGTATACAAATCATCGGGAAGAAGCTTTGCGATAAATTCTTCTTCTTCGGGCGAAGCATCGGGTACATAAATTTTTTCCGCGTCAATCTCGTAATTTGCGAAATCCACGATTTCAAAATACGGAAAGCCTTTCCATAGTTCGGTTAAATCGAAGTTCGGATAATGCATTCCGCTTGTTTCGGATACGATTTTTATTCCGCGCGCGTGGCAGGCGAGGAGAATCGGGCGTGCGGTTTCGTGCGGGATTAATTTACTGTAAACAATTTCGTCGCCGATTTTCGCGGTCGCGCCGTTCATTGTGATTTTGCCGTCAAACATTTCGGACGGTGCGACGCGTTCCGCAGAACCGCCGCGTCCCGTGGCGCAGACGATTTTTATTCCGGCTTGACGGCACTGTTTGAAAACATTTTTAGTTTTATCCGAAATGTTTTTATCGGATTTAAGCAGTGTTCCGTCCAAATCGCAGGCAATCATTTTTATGGTGGCTTTCTTTCGCGCGATAACGCGTTCGAAGGCGTGTTCGTGATGAATTCCGCCGGGGTGAGTATCTTCAAAGATTCCTTCCGAATGGTGAGCGATTTCCCAATCGGAATAAATCAAGGGCAATTCGCCTACATCGAAAAGCGATTTTGTGAACGGAGCATTGTCAGGCGTGGCAGGCAGCCGATTTGTGAAAACCGCTGACGCGTTGTATCCGCCGATTTTGGTATGTAATTTCGCGTTTTGGATAAATCGGTCTCGGATTTCCTTTTCGCATAAATGCAAAACGCCGTGCGAAAGAATTACATCATAAGTCTTTTCAAAAATAAATTCGCCGATGTCTTTGCAAAAAAAGTTTATTTTTAATCCTCGCGACGCGGCAATTTTTTTTGCCTTCGCAATACCCGCCTCGGAAATATCAAACGCGTCAACGTCAAATCCTTTTTCCGCCAGAAAAATCGCGTTGCGTCCTTCGCCGCAACCAACGTCAAGCACAGTTCCGCCGTGCGGAAATAAATTCCAATATTCTGCGATATCGGCAGTCGGGTTTTTCGAAAAAGTTGAAACATCGTCGTCGGAATAAGTTTTTTCCCAAAAAGGTTTTTCCACGGCTACACTTCCTTTCTCGCAAACAAACGGTTAGCGGCATGACGGTGCGGCACACCCGATGAATTGCAGTCGAAAATGTGTTCCGTGCAGGAATCAATGACCCAATCGTGAAAAAACGTAAAAAGTTCTCCCGATTTCCACGGATGATAATTTTTAATATTATCGTCGGGCGGCAAACCGATGAACGGCTTTTTCACAAAAACATGAAACGCGACCATTCCCGTTGCGTGTAATTTGTAATTTGCCATAATCTCGTCGCGCAGTTCCGGCTTTATATAATGAAGCGTTCCGCTGGAAAAAAGAATATCGTAATTTTCGTCAAGTCGATAATCGCACAGATTTGCGCGAAATGTCCGCACATTTACGCGCGCCTTATCCGCCAGGCGTTTTGTTTTTTCAAGTCCCGCCTCCGAAATGTCAAACGCGGAAACATCATATCCGCAGCGAGCTAAAAACACCGCGTCCTTTCCCTCGCCGCAGCCGATGTCCAAAATTTTCATCGGACGAGTCGGCGGCATCGTTTCTAAAATTTTCAGGCACATCACCGACGGCTGAACGCCCCAAAAATATTCGTCCTTCTTGTAATCGCTTTCATAAAACGATACATCGCCGCCGAACGCCGAATATCCCAAAAGCTTATCCACGCTGACGCCGAGTGCTTGCGCAAGCTTAGGAAGCAGCACCGTATCCGGCACGGTCTGATTAGTTTCCCATTTGCTCACGGCTTGAAATGTAATTCCAAGCCGCTCCGCAAGCATCTCCTGCGTCAAACCCAAATCCTTCCGAAACCGCGCGATGGTCCCCGCAAGAATTTCCCGCATAAAATCACCTCGGGCTATTATGCGCTCTTCCGTGATTTAAAAACAATAACTTCATATTTGAAATTTCAAAAAATTCAACCGTCGTTTGAATCAACAGGTGTTCCGCCCCAAAGAAAATAACCGTTGATTCGCTGCGCGTAGAAATCTTCGTCATTCATTGCGTTTACCCTGTCAAGTAGCATGGGTAAATAACGGTATCGCATTCAAAAGCAAAAATATTTGACATAAACTTGTAATCTATGCTAGTATCACATGAACATCGGGCGGCGGTGTTTTTTTGGTGTGTAAAATTAATTTCAGAATGGGAGCGAGGGAAACAAATGCGTACAAGAATAACGTTGGCGTGTAACGACTGCAAGCAACGCAATTACAACACGATGAAAGAGAAGAAGAATCATCCTGACCGTATGGAAACGAAGAAGTATTGCAAATTCTGCAACAAGCACACTGCGCACAGAGAAACGAAATAGAGGTATATCATGGATAATGAGAAGAAAGTAAAACTCAGCAAGAAGAAAAAAGAGAGCGCGGAAGGTCCCGGCGTAGTAAAGGGAACTTTTCAAACCTATCGCGCAGAGTTTCGCAAAATAGTGTGGCCTTCTAAGGAGACGCTGTTTAAACACACGGTTACGGTAATCGCCGTTTCGTTGATGTTCGGAGCGTATATCGCGCTTAACGACTATGTTATGGGTCATGTTTTCCGTGGATTCGTCAACTTTATATCATAAGGGAGCCGCTATGGATGAAACAAAATGGTACGTAGTTCACACGTATTCGGGCTATGAGTCCAAGGTAAAGGCGAACATCGAAAAAATAATCGAAAACCGCGGAATGCAAGAATATTTTGAAAAAATAGTTGTTCCGGTGCAGGATACTATTGAAATAAAAAATAATGTAAAAAAATCGGTGCAACGAAAAATTTATCCCGGTTATGTTCTGCTTAAAATGGTTATGAACGACGAAACTTGGTACGTCGTGCGTAATACTCGCGGGGTTACGAGTTTTGTCGGTCCCGCGTCAAAACCCGTGCCGCTCACCGACGAGGAAATTATTTCAATGGGAATCGAAATTCCCGATTTCGAATTAGACCTCGACCTCGGCGAGATTGTGCGCATCATCACGGGACCGTTTGAAGGTTCTGTGGGCAATGTTAAGGATATCAACCACCAGAAAAAAACCGTTACGATTTCGCTCAACGTATTCGGACGTGAAACTCAGGTGGAAGTTGATTATCATGTACTTCAAAGAATGTAAGACGATGATTTTTTGCCTTGCGGCAAAAACCATTCGCAAAAAAGCGCATTGAAGCATCGCGACTTTTTGCTCATTAATCTGTGGGAGGGGTAAAGCCCCGCCAACACCACAAGGAGGAAATTAAATGGCAAAGAAAGTAACGGCTTATGTAAAATTGCAAATTGAAGCCGGAAAAGCAACCCCCGCACCGCCCGTCGGTCCCGCGCTCGGACAACACGGATTAAACATGATGGGTTTTTGTAAGGAATTCAACGAGCGCACAAAGAACGACGCAGGTATGATTATTCCCGTAGTCGTGACCGTTTACGCCGACAAATCGTTTTCGTTTATTACAAAAACGCCTCCGGCTGCGGTATTAATTAAGAAGGCTTGCAAAATTGAAAAAGCATCCGGCACACCCGGTCCGAAAGAAAAAGTCGCAACTATTTCAAAAGCGGAAATTCAGAAAATCGCGGAACTCAAAATGACCGACCTTAACGCCGCAAATATTGAAACAGCAATGAGCATGGTAGCCGGCACCGCCCGAAGCATGGGCGTCGTCGTAGAAGGTTAAGGGAGGCTGAGATTATGAAACGCGGAAAAAAATATGCAGATGCCGCAAAGCTGGTTGATGCGGGAAAATTATACGAAGTAAACGACGCAATTGATTTGGTTCAAAAAACGAGCGTTACGAAATTCGATTCGATGGTTGAAGCACACATCCGTCTCGGCGTAGACTCGCGCCACGCAGACCAGCAGGTTCGCGGCGCGGTTGTTCTTCCGCACGGAACGGGGCGCAAGGTTCGCGTTCTCGTTTTCGCAAAAGGCGAAAAGGCAACCGAAGCGGAAGCCGCAGGCGCGGACTTCGTAGGCGCGGAAGAACTCGTTACAAAGATTCAAAGTGAAAACTGGTTCGAATTCGACGTAGTAGTCGCAACTCCCGACATGATGGGTACCGTCGGTAAAATCGGTCGCGTTCTCGGACCCAAGGGGCTTATGCCGAACCCGAAAGCCGGCACTGTTACCGCCGACGTTACAAAAGCAATCAATGACATCAAAGCAGGTAAAATCGAATACCGACTCGATAAAACAAACATCATTCACGTACCAATCGGAAAAGTCTCGTTCGGCACCGAAAAACTCGCCGCAAATTTCCAAACACTCATTACAGCCGTAATCAAAGCAAAACCCGCCGCCGCAAAAGGCACCTATTTGCGTAGCATCACCCTCGCAAGCACAATGGGTCCCGGCGTCAAGGTAAATCCTTTACGGGTTAATGAATAAAAAACCATCAAAAAAATCGCCGAATGGCGATTTTTTTTTACACATAGTGAATTAACTGCCGCTCGGTAAAAAGGGTTTGAGCATTTTTGCCAGACTTTCCATGTTTCTTGTTTGAATAAGTATTTTGCCTCTGCCGTTGAATTCGTTTACGAGTCCTTCGCCGCTTGTAAAGCCGAAGGTTCCGGAGGCGACTTTGATTTCGTAATTGAGGGTGGATGTCCATGCAACTACGTGGTAGTTATCGACTACAAAGGGCTTTGAGCCGTCAAGGTCGATTTCGATGATGTCGCCGTAGCTGTTGACAAGCATGGTTCCGCTGCCTGTTGTTTCCATGACGAAGAGCCCGCCTGCTCCGCCGAATATCGCTTTTCCCAATGATTGCTTTTTAATTTCATAAGTAACGGTCGAGTCACAGGCGAAGAATGATTTGTCATTAATTCGATATTGCTCTGCGCCTACAACGAGTTCCTTTATTACACCGGGTGCGGAGGGCGCAATCGCAACCATTCCGTCGTTGGTAAGACCTGTTACGTGAGTAATAAACATGCTTTCGCCGCTGACAACCGAACGTGCCGCCGCTTTAAGCAACCCACCGAGTCCGCCCGAACTGCTGTTTGTTTTACCTTCAAGCTTAACATTTCCGTTGTGATAAATCATGCTGCCGCTTTCGATTTGGACGACTTCGCCCTGTTTCAAATAAATTTCTGCCAACTGAAACGCTGTGCTTCCGGACAATTGGAATTTCATATCCTGCCTCCTCTTATATTTTATGAACACAGCTCATTATATGAAAGTATCCTGGAAAAACAACAATTATTTTTTTTAAATGTGAAATGTGGTATACTTCGAAAAAGGGGTGTGGGTGTGGAAGCAAATGTAGTTATATTTATTGTGATGTCGTTAGTGGCTTGTATTTCTTTGGCGTATTTGCTGCTGTTGCTGTGGTCTGCGGATACGCGGGATAAGAGATTGCGGAGTTTTTTTCGGCTGTGTTCCGTGGTGTTGGTGTGGACGTTTTTGAATTTACTTACGGTAGTAGTCAAACCGGAACATTATGAATTTGTATATAAACTAAAAATAATAGTTGTGTGTATTTTACCGTATTTAACATGCTGGTTTTTTCTGAACTTAGCGAAATCGAGACTGACTAATTCAAAATTATTTTTGGGGCTGTTGATAGCGATTTCGGCTTTGGATATTTTGGCTATGTTAACGAATCCGTGGCACGAGCTTTATTTTACGAACTATGCATATCCGAATTTTTCACATGGACTGTTGTTCTTCGTGCATCTAGGTTTTGCGACAACAATTATTGTTCTTGCGTACATAATAGTTTTGCGCCATGTAATAGGAAATTTCAGACATCGTCCGATGATGATATTAGCGGGAGTATGTGCGATTTTGCCGTATTTTTTAAACATAATATTTCTTTTCAGA
>JAIRVD010000249.1 GCA_031254075.1 Clostridiales bacterium | reverse complement strand
GTATCAAGACAGTGATTCAAATATGATATATTCATTCGGAACATACTCGATATGGATGGGAAGTGACGAACTCAATGAATCAGAAACGGGAGCATTTTCTAAACAGGGTATCAACATAGTTTTCATGCCCGCTCGGCAAAACGAAGGCGTTGAAAGACCGGATTTGCTTGGTATGTATTTGTTGTCAGGAGCCGACGAAATGTTTTCCGCAACTTCCCTTCTTGAAAACGAAAGATATGAAGTCTTATTTATGTATGATGAAAATTCAATTGATTTGTTCCTCAGCGGTTTTACGGGAAGAATTAACGAGTCGCCTGTTAACGAGCCGCCGGTAATCCAACTCATTCAAACACCTGTCGGCATAAGAATCGGTTGGCATCCTTCGGATAATGTTCACGGGTATAATATTTACCGTTCAACCGTAAGAGGGCAGTGGGGAGAAAGGATAAACGAAACTCCCGTATACGGCGATAGATTTTTTGACATTAACGTTGAGCGCAATGCAATTTATTTCTATACGATTGTTGAAATAAATCCCGACGGCACGGAAACACCGATTACAAACGAGCAAGCAGAAATTATCGCAGATGAAATTGAAATAACCATTCAAGGCGCGCGCGGATTTATATTAATGGAAATCGAAAGCGCGATTATGCTGGTAAATGGCGAAATTTTGGAAATCGACCCCGGACGCGAGACAACCCCGATTATACGAAACGGACGCACATTGATTCCGATTCGTGCGGTAATTGAGGCAATGGGCGGAAGCGCAGAATGGATAGCCTTGGAAAGCAGAATTGATATTTCCGCTTTTGAAAATATTCTTTCAATGTGGTTAGGAAGAACAGACATAAGAGTAAACGGTGCAAATAATTCAATGGATATTGCCCCCGAATCTATAAACGGACGCACCATGCTTCCCGTAAGATTTGTTGCGGAAAACATAGGCTGTCAAATCGAGTGGATTGCAAGCACACAGGAAATAGTAATCGTTTACCCCATTAGATGAAAAATGTAATATTTTTTAAAACACATAAAATTTACCCCTGTTCAGCGATAGAACAGGGGCTTTTGTCTATTGCACAACTTGTGATTGCCGTGAAGTGAGTTGGCAAAAAATCACTCCGCGTTATAAACGCGCATTACGCGTTCTATTGATTTGAACCCCGGGAAGCGTTTTATGACTTCTAAGGTTTGGGCGGTTTGGGCTTCGGTTTCGAGGGGGGTTAGCCAGGCGATGGTGTTTGGGTAATCGGGTAGGGATACAGTTTCCGCGCCGATTGCGGATTTTACGGCGGAGATGGCGTTTGCGTTTTCGAAGGAGGCGCGGATTGCTTTGCGTTTTGCGTAGGTGCTTGTGGGGAGGATGTTAGCTTTGTCGGATGTCCATGTACATGGAAGGCAATTGGCGGCGGCAATGTCAACGATGTTGGTGACGACTGCGCTTGCGGTCGGGAGTTTTCCTGCGCCGCTGCCGTAGAGCATGATGTTGCCTGTGGTTTTTCCGCGCACCCAAACACCGTTGAAGACGTCGTTAACGGAGGCAAGCGGGTGGGAAAGAGGAATTAAAAAAGGCGCGGCTAAAGCCTCCACGCCGTTTTTGCGGATGGAACCGTTTACAAGTTGTTTCAAGGTGAAGCCGAGAGCCTTTGCAAACGCGAAATCCTCCGAGTTGATTTCCTGAATGCCCTCGGTTTTTATTTCTTCGTAGTTTACTTGCTTATTGACGGCGAGCGAAAGCATGATTGCGAGTTTTCTGCACGCGTCGAAACTACCGACGTCGGCGGTCGGGTCTTGTTCGGCATAGCCGAGTTCTTGCGCGTCTTTTAACGCGTTTTCATAACTTGTGCCGTTCATCATTTGCGTAAGAATATAATTGGACGTTCCGTTGAGAATGCCCGAGACTTCTTCGACTTCATCGGTAAGCAGGGCGTCGTTGTACGGGCGGATTAACGGAATACCGCCGCCGACGCTTGCTTCAAACAGAATGTGTACGCCGCGTTCCTTCGCAATCGAAAAAAGCTCTGCGCCGTGCTTTGCGATTAACGCCTTGTTCGGCGTGCAGACGTTTTTTCCGCTTAACAACGCGCGTTTTGTGTATTCATATGCGATGGTATCGCCGCCGATTGATTCAACAACGACTTCGACTTCGGGGTCGTTTTCGATTGCGCCGAAATCCTTAGTCATCAAATGCTCGAACGGTTCACCCGCGAAATCGCGCAAATCCATAATATATTTTATTTCAATTTCCTGTCCTGCTTTTTTTGTAATTTGAGATTTGTTGGTTTTTAAAACCTCCGCAACGCCCGAACCGACAACGCCAAAACCCAATATTGCAATCTTCATAATCCACGTCCTTGTATTATTTTGTTACATTTTTGAAAAATGTACACAAACCACCGAAAAATGTCAAGTTTTCTATAGATTCAAAATGTTCTTTAATGTATAATGTAAAAAATTCTATTGAGAGGACGTTTTAAAATGATTAAAACGGATTTTATCAGAACTCTGAAGAAAAATAATATCAGCGAGAATGCAGAAGCAACAATGCAACGAATCAAAGAAGTTTGGGCACCGCTGAAGAAGCCCGTTCGTGACCAAATTCTTGCGCTTGCGGACATGAAAAAGGTTTCGGTTGAACGCGCTTACAAAACCGGCGGAGCATCCGCTAAAGTTATTATCTCAATCGCGCAAATACTGGACATTGACCCGTTGTATCTCATGGGCGAAGCCAAAGAAAAAGGAACATTTAACAATGACCGCGTTATAAAACTTTTGCAAAGATTGGGATACGATGTAGATAACCGCATCATCGGACGCCGCAGAAAACTCGCCGCAGAAGCCACACCCGCCGCTTCTCCCGCCGCCGCACCCGTACCCGCCGCTGCCGCTGCCGCGAAGGAGCAAAAAGTTGGGTCCCCCGGTGAAGGCACGATGACAAAAGATTTGTCCAAGTTGCTTAACGAAGTTACGCAAGCCAAACT
>JAIRVD010000354.1 GCA_031254075.1 Clostridiales bacterium | reverse complement strand
AGCCCTCAACACTCTTCCTGCATTCCTCCCAAGAGGTAAATATCCCTTTTTTCTTTCCATTTTTTACCGCATAAAATTTTTTCATAGCCACGTCATCCATCACCCCGCGCTCTTATTTCTGCGCAACAAAAAATAAGCTATTATTTTGTAAAAATAATAGCTTAGCATACATTTTATGTCAAATAAACATATTCGGACCAAATCTAAGCGTAAAATACACCAGCCCGACAAGTGTTGCCGCGCCGATTATCAGAATGGATTTTCTGTATTTGTCTGTCTTTCTGCGCATTCTCATCATGTTAAAGATAAACGCGGTGATGCATGAGCAAACGGACAGAATCAGCAGAATAAACGCGGACCATAACAGGGTTGCGTTCCACTCTGTGCCTGCGGTGGAGCTTAGCCCCCTGACATTAAAATTCATCCATTCCGGGGCTGCGGTGTCGATAACAATCACCGCGGTAATTGCAACAAGCCAGGCAATCAAGCTTAAAATCGAAGCGGCATTTACCACCCAATCCGATTGCCTTCTGCGCTCTTGAAAGCTGTTGCGGTCGCGACCTGCGGGGCGTTCGGTGCGCTCGTTTCTTTCATTTCGTTCATCCATACATATCGCCCTTTCGTTTTATAAATTTTTGGAGACCGCTCCCGGTCCCGCCGAAAGCTTAATGAACAGTTCTTCGATTTTTTTTGCAAGCCCTGCTTCGTATAAATCTACGCCGAAAAGATTCGCATTTGAAAGAATCGGTTTTAAATCAATTTCCGCACCCATGCCGAACGGAATTCCGTATAAAATATTTAATGCCTCGGGTAAGCGCGGGTCGGGGCTTAAATCCATTTTCGCTCCCGTGTCATCAACGCCCATGCGATAACGCAACCACAACGCGATAAACAGCGGAATTGCCTCAAGTTCTGCCGGCGGCATGTTTTTTGCGGCGCGTTCTTTCAGCGTAATGCCAAAGCGAATCGGAATTTTTTGCGAAGTGTCGCTTGCGATTCGCGCGGGCGCGTCGGGAATGAACGGATTCGGGAATCGTTCGGTTAAAACTTCAATTAAGAAATCCATGGGGTTAATTATTTTGGGGGTCGGAACAACCGGCAACGCTTCGGTTGCGGCGCTATGCAGAAGTTTTACAAGCCGTTCGTCCTTCATGCAGGCGGAAATTGTCGGGTAATTCAGCAGCATCCCCGCAATCGCAAGAATAGTATGCAACGGATTCAAACACGCGCAAACCTTCATTTGGTCCATTTTGCGAACGGTTTCGCGGTCGGTGATGTACACGCCGGCTTTTTCCAACGGCGGACGCCCGTTCGGAAAAGCGTCTTGGATTATTAAATATTTTGCGGCTTCCGCGTTCACAAATGACGCCGTGAATGTGTGTTTTTGCGTTTCGATAATTTCGGTGTCTTCAAAGCCGTCGGCTTTCAAAATTTTCGCGACATCCTCCGAAGGACGCGGCGTAATTTTATCAATCATCGTCCACGGATAGCTTTGTGATTTTATATATTTAACAAAATCCAACGAAACCTTGTCTGAAAAACACCACGCTTCCGCAACCGCAAGCACCGACGCGGCAAGATGTGAACCGTTTTCTGCAAAATTGTCCATAGAAACAAGCGCGAGAGGCGGCGCGCCCGCTTCGAAACGAACCAGAAGCCCCGCTGTAATTTGCTCAATCGTGGTTTTTGCGTCAAAAGGTTCGGCGCAGACATTCGCGGGATTCACCGCATAACCTTTTTCCGTGATTGTAAGGCTAATCATTTGAAGGCTCGGGCTTGCGATAACTTTTTTCAAACGCTCCAAATCACAGGAAAACGCATCCGCCATGCTTGCAATCACGCGTTTTTGAATGCTTCCGTCAGCGAAAAGTGTTACACCAAGCGTGAGATTATCAAACGGCGCAAACGATTTCGGAACAATTTCCTCGTCGTATGCTTCGTAAACGATAATTCCAGTTTCCGCAAGCCCCGCTTCAAGCAAATCCTGCTGTACCGCCGCCACGAAAATTCGAAATATATTTCCCGCGCCCATGTGCAGCCATGTCGGCGCGGATTTTGTTCTGCTTATCATTTCTTCAATATTAAATTTCGGCAACTCGTAATCGGCATTCCATTCGGAAGTATTTTTTATGCTTTTTAAATTCAATTTCATTTTGAACATGCTCCCTTCTGCAATGCTTCCCAAATTCCAAGCAAATAATTGGAACCGATTGCGCGGTCATACAAACCGTATCCGGGACGTCCTTTTTTAGTGGTTTCGTCCCAAATCATGCGTCCGTGGTCGGGGCGAACCCAACCCTTGAATTTTATATCATGAAACGCACGCATTATTTCAAACATATCAAGCGAGCCGCAGGTCGATAAATGCGCGGATTCATAGAAATCCGTATCGTTTTCGAATTTCAGATTGCGTACATGCGCGAAATAAATTCTTCCCTCGCCGCCGAATTCGCGAATCATCGCCGGAATATCCGCGCCCTTCTTCGCGCCGAGCGAACCCGTGCAAAGCGTAAGTCCGTTATGCTTGCTTTTATTTAAATCCAAATAACGCCGAACATTATCGCGGCTGATAATTAATTTCGGCAAACCGAAAATCGGCAGCGGCGGGTCGTCGGGATGAACCGCCATTTTTATATCAAGGCGTTCCGCGTGCGGAATTATTGCGTCAAGGAAATATTTCATGTTTGCGTAAAATGTTTCTTCCTTCATATCCTTGTACGCGTCAAGCGCTTCGCGAATTTTTTTCATGCGTTCGGGTTCCCAGCCCGGCATTTCGTAAGTATCCGATTCCTTCGCGTAACGCGCGGCTAATTCTTCCGGCGTAAGTCCGCTGATAAACGCCGCTTCATATCGCATCGTATTAGAGCCGTCGGGCAAATCATAATACAAATGACTGCGCGCCCAATCCAGCACGGGCATCATGTTATAGCAAATGCATTTAATCCCGTGCTTCGCAAGACGCTCCATTGTGATAATGTAATTTTCAATTTTTTCATCGCGCGAAGGAACACCCAACTTTATATCCTCATGAATATTTACACTCTCGATTACTTCAACTTCCAATCCCGCAGCCGTTACCATTTCCTTCATGGATTTTATCCTGTCTTCCGGCCACGCCTCGCCCGCAGGAATATCCAATAAACTCGTAACAACGCCGCTCATCCCCGGAATCTGCTTAATCTCCCGCAAACTAATCGGGTCAGCCCCCGCGCCAAACCATCTGAATGTCATTTTCATAGAATTACCTCCCGTGGATAATATTTTAAAATATATTATCACAATCAAATACAAAAAACCGTATACAACGGAACGGATTTTATATTATTTCGATTTTTCACGCTTTCGATTTTTTTCGACTTAAAAAATGCACTGTGACATTTTTTAATAAGAATGGTAGAATAATCCATAAAAATATAAAACGCAAAGGAGAATTTTTATGCCTGAAAGCGGAATGAATTACGCACCCAAGGGAAAACCGAATCCGGTAGTTGAGCCGGGAGAATTTGTATTTGCGGCGATTGGACTTGACCACGGGCATATCGGCGGACAATGCAACGGATTAATAGAAGCGGGTGCGACGCTGAAATGGATTTACGACCCCGACCCGAAAAAGTTGGAACGATATTTGGCAAATTATCCGCAAGCAAAAGCGGCGCGTTCGGAGGAAGAAATATTTTCCGACGCGGACGTAAAGCTCGTAACAAGCGCGAACATCGCGTCAGAACGTTGCGCGCTCGGTCTTCGCGCAATGGCTGCGGGAAAAGATTATTTTACCGACAAAGCTCCGCTTACAACGTTGGGGCAACTTGAAGACGCGAAAAAGATGGTCGCGAAAACAGGAAAAAAATACGCCGTCTATTATTCCGAACGCCTGCATGTCGAAGCCGCAGTTTTCGCCGGACAGTTAATCGAAGAAGGCGCAATCGGCAGAGTTGTTCAAACAATGGGCATGGGACCGCATCGCGCAAGCTTCGGATGGCGTCCGCCATGGTTTTTCAAGCGCGAACAATACGGCGGAATTCTTTGTGACATCGGCAGTCATCAAATCGAACAATTCCTGTATTACACCGGCGCGAAAGACGCCGAGATTATTTGCGCGCAAATAGAAAATTACAACAGCCCGCAATACCCCGGTCTCGACGACTTTGGCGACTGCACATTAAAAGCCGACAACGGCGCAACCGGATATTTTCGCGTTGACTGGTTCACACCCGACGGGCTTTGCACTTGGGGCGACGGACGCACCTTCATCCTCGGCACCGACGGTTACATCGAACTTCGCAAATATGTAGACATAGCGCGTTCAAAACGCGGCGGACATCTCTTCCTCGCAAACAAAAAAACCGAAGAATACATCGACTGCGAAGGAAATGTCGGACACCCCTACTTCGGTCAACTCATTCTCGACTGCCTTAACCGAACCGAAAACGCCATGACTCAAGAACACGCGTTCAAAGCCGCCGAAATCTGTGTAAAAGCACAACGCATCGCGGAAAAAGCGAAAGGGATTACTCGCGAATACGATTGAGGAGGGAGCATATGAGCCATCAATCAAGCGGCAAAAACAATCGCGGCGGAAGCATGGATTGGATGCAAACCATTATAAATACCGACGAAATGAGGATTCTGCTTGATGAAAAAATCGGCGCGGGAAGCATTAAGTGGCTTTCGCCGCTTGAGTCCGCCAATTATCAGGAATATCAGCTAAACGAAAATCCGATTGCACAAGAGTTCGGTTTTAATAATGATATGTTTACATCGTGGTGGCGTTTTTCGCGCCAACCTCAATGGGACGCAATCGGAAAATCGGAAAACGGCACAATCATTCTTATTGAAGCAAAAGCCCATATAAAAGAATGCGAAAGCGAGTGCCACGCAGGTTATGACAGCTATCCCTTAATTCTGAACGCATTCAAAAAAACACATGCCAACCTGTCCGCAACCATACCCTTCAACGAAAACACCTGGATGAATAAATATTATCAAACGGGCAATCGTTTCTTATTTTGGGATAATCTCAAACCAATTAAAGACGTGTTGTTAGTGTTTTTAATTTTCATAAATGTTCCGCGCGAGGATTTCCGTACCGACGCCCAAACGTGGAATAACCATATGAATTCAATGATTACTTCTATGCTCGGCTACGGAGCCTCGGAACTGCCGAGCGGCATAAGAATAATCAATTATTTGATAAATTGATATTTTTTAATACATCAGCCACAAAGCCGGGCGAACGCCGCCTTCCACACTGTCAACCCCAAATCCGTCGGGCGAAATAAAGCCGTTTCCGAATATAGTTGCGGCATTATAGTTGTTATGACCGGGCGAACGTAGCCACCAACAAGCCGCAATATCGTTATCATAAGCAATTCGGGAATGGTTTCCCTTTTGGTCGTTTATAAACATTTGCCCTTGCTTCCTGTTGCGAAGCTGCCCGCTGTCACCAAAATGTTTTACAACTTCGTCAAGACTCAGAAGAAAAATTTTATCGGTAACGATGTTTCCGCCCACGGTTTTATACCAAGGATTATCGCTGTTTATAATCTCGCTCGGAACAATCCGCTCCTTATCCGTTTGGTTAAACAAATTGAAAAATTCCGTATTAAGGTATTCGCGAAGCGAACATGTTTCCCATGTTACTTCGGTGTCGGTATCATTGTAGGCGCGCCGGATAATTATGCCCTCGCTGATAAGAAGCAATTTGTCGCTTTGAGCTTCAAGTACTTTCCATTCATACCCGCCAAAAGAAAATGCATCGTTGAATTTTATTACTTTTGGCGTTGAATCGGAATCAGAAAACGGTATCGCGGGCGATTCGATAATAATTTCCTCATCGTAGCCCGCCAATACCGCCAAATAACCGATAACTTCTGCAGCTAAATCATGCCGCGCACCCTCGTTTATCAATTTTGCCGTAAGCCTGTACCGTGTATAATTCTCTCCGCACTCCAATTCTTTTTGTAACAACAAAAGCGCATCACGCTCAAACAGCGCGATACTCAACCACCGCACAAGCGCAACATACTCGTTTTGTAAAATATCATTCGCAAGTGCTTTAAATCTTTTTGTGCAAGTCAGTGCTTCGGGATATTCTTTTTGCATGTTATCAAGCATGGATAAAATTTTTTGATTAAGCATTTCTTAATGCCCTCTCTATTTCTGCAATGCGGCTTTTAACACGCTCAAGCTTCTCTTTTTCTTTGTAAAAGCTTTTTGTATGTCGGATTCTTTCACTCTCGTTATTAAGCCGAAGAAAATTAGCTGCCATCGTTTCATCGTGATTAATGTAGTGTTGGATTGTCGGAATTTCACTTTTTAAACTTTCCAACTCCGCGTTCAATTTTGCTTCCGAATCTCTTTTATCTATTTGTTCTTTTAGCTGTTCTTTATAATCCCGAAGAAGGAAATCCTCTATATCGCTTTTTTCAAGCAAGGGTATCGCATTTTTAAGGTCTTTTGCTTGTTTATTATTAGTTTTTCCGATGAGATACAACTCACCAAGCCGACGATACATGCTTTTAGAAAGCTTTCCGCTATACCTTTTCAAACCTTCCGCGATAAATTCTCCGCCTTTGCCCGGTCTGAAATCTACACCTCTGCCCTCGCAATACATAGCTCCCATGTATATCTGTGCAAGCGGATTTTTATTTTTATCATAAACCTTTAAAAAAAGTTCGAAGGCTTTTAACGGTTCGGTTTTTTCGTAGTGAAGGGCAAGAGCGAAAAGTGCCTCTGCGTGACCTTGATTTCCTGCCTTTTCCAGCCAATGCAACTTTTTTTGCTCATTGCTTTTTTCTCCGTACAAAATGCCGAGTTTATATCGTGCTTCTGCATGATTAGACACAGCCGCTTTTTCAAACCAGTAAATTGCCCTTTCTTTGTCGGAGTTATTAAAACATCCTAAGTCATATTGGCTGTCAACATCACCTTGCTCACCCGCTTTTTCGAACCAAACTATTGATTTTTCATGGTTTTTGGCAAATGAATATATCCCGTCCATATAGCATATCCCCAACTGTCGCTGTGCCGTCACATACCCGTTTTGGGCGGATTTTTCAATCCACTCCGCGAAATCGCTGAATTCTTTATCAGCCAGATGCAACATGGATAAATTAAACTGCGCAATTGAATTTCCCGTTTGGGCTTCTTGCAGAAGACTGTTTTTTTGTTTTTTCTTTTCTTCTCTCTCTTCATTCGAGTCAATTACAAAGTTATTAATATGCGCCAATGCTTCCGCCGCAAAATTGGTCATTTCTTTTAACTTTTGCAACAAATTATTTTTCTTTTGTAAATCCACTTTGCTTGCCGGAATGGTTATATCGTAAAACATTTTCTCTGCTTTAGCAAAATTTTTGCTTAATTTCTCAGACATATCATTGATTTCATTTGTGAATGTTGTGCTGATTTTCTCTTTTTCCTTTTTATTTGACAAGTCAGCGGATTCCGAAGCTTGCCTTATATTTGCCGTCACTATTTCAGCTTCATTGCGAATTTGTTCAACTTGCACGCTTTCCTCGGCTGCTTCCTGTTTTATCGCGTTTAACTTGCCAATACAATCGTCAATTTTGCCCGCATCCAACACTATTTTTGAAATGAGGGATTCCAAATCTTTTATCGGGGAGTCAAACGATTTTTTTTCTAACTCTCTTAAATTCAACAGAACATTAGAAAGCAGGTATTCCGCGCCATTACATTTATCGTTTGTCATCAAATAAAATGATGAATCTTTAATTATTTCTTCTTGTGAGATTAAACGAGCTTGCTGTACTGTTTCCGTTGCTTTTTCCATTAAAGCCCGCGCTTCAGATACTATTTTATCCGCTTTGCTTTTGCGTGCTTGATTAGCATTTGCCATTAAACTTGCGCCTTTTTGGTCAAGCTCTTGAATAATTTCGTCGAAATAATCATCGCTGTAAAAAAAACTTTCTGCGTGAATCTTTGCGATACGGGAAAGCTCAGATAATTGAGCTTCTTTTTCTTTTACATATTTCATAAGTTCACTGTTATCTGCATTAATGGCAGTGTTTTCAAGTGAACGTATTTTACCTCGTATCTCACTAACTTTTCTGTTGATTTCATCGGCTCGTTTGCGCTTTTCATCACGATGATAAGATTGAATTTTACCCCAAACAGAACTAAAAGCAATACTCAATACGGCACTGCCTATGACAATCGCCACCAGCATAACTGCTGCACGCTCTTGATTTAAATACACAAGTGTTTGTGTTTCCGTACGTCGTCTTTCAAGCAAAAACTCAGGACTCGCCTGCACAATAAGCACTCCAATAATGAAACCAATAATAGCACCAATAACAGCTCGCTTCATAGAAACCTCCCGGATATTCGAATTCGAGGCAATTTATTTGGCTTGACAAATAAATTGCCCGCAACCCATACATAAAATTAATTATTAATGAAATTGTTAAACGAATCGGCGGTATTTTGCAAATTGTTTGCCGCTTCAAGTTCTTTCTTTGCATTGCGAAGCAAACCTGTTACCATCATCACCATTTGGTCGCCCATGGTTTCTTGCATAAATTTCATGCCCTTTTCGTTGGCAGTCATGGTTTCAAATAACCAAATTGATTGCTTTAACCGTTCGGGTGTTCGGAAGCCGTCTGCGCCTTCTTTGATGTTGCCCGTCATCATCGCCGCTTCAAGGCAATGCCCGAATGAAGGTGTTTCGCCTTTTTCTCTAAACATCGCCACACCCTTGTCAACTAATTTCAATCCCTTTTGAGGGTTTTGCTCCACGCTCTCGCCCTTTAAGTACAGTAAACCTAATTCCAATACGTCGGTTGGGTTGCCGCTTGCTTCCATTTCGTTGATTTTTTGTTGTGTCATTTTGACTCCTCACTTTCGCCTTATTTTTTTAAATTTTTAGCCGGTGCCAAGTATAATCTCCTAAAATTATTTCAATTGTAAATTTCTACCCCATTACACCGCTAACGATCTTTCGCACTTTCATCCAGTTTGAAATAATATAGTCAAGATTATCCGTGTCTAGCGTGTATTGAGGTACAACAAGCACATAACCTTCAAAATACGCAAACATCTCAGTATCAAAGTTTTCATATTTTTTGTAAATCTCCGGGTTACTCTTTTCAAGCCTGTAGAGCAAACTCCCAAGTTGGTACTCGTATTCCTTAATATTGTTTTCCCATTGACCGGTACCTATTCTGGTGCGCTCGGATGTAGCAAGGTAGACCCAAATAGTAGCAAAGAATTGGTCATCTAAATCTATAGAAGCGAAATGAAAACTTTTCTTTGAACCATCTTTCTGATAACGAACCCCAAAACCCTTGCTTTGTAATGCCTCCATTGCCTTCAAAAACAATGCATATTGCGGTTCGTCCATTACATCTTTAAATAAACCACTGAAGAAACCCATGTTTTTCCTCCTTAAGATTATATAATTTTTATTTCGTAATATGGTTCCCGCTGATACGTAATATGGTTCCCGCTGATAATCAGATGGGTGATTCACTTTGAAACTATTAAACCACCCATCTGATTTCATGAATTTTATTCCAAAATCCGCTTTAGCATTTAAGAGAATTCATTATTTATCGTAAATATTACGTTCGCCGCGTGACATTTGCGAAAATTTTTCGGCTTCGTCGTATGCTTCACGCATTCCTTTGCTACTGCTGTAAGGAATGTCATTGTATTTGTCCGACGGGGTACTGCGTCCTGCCGAAATGTCACTTAACCTGCCCCCTATTTCGGGGTCGTTCATAAGATTGTCTAATAAACCCATGTTTTTCCTCCTTGAAAATTTTTTTTAATGCAGTTTGTTCTTACAACCTCGGATTATTCGATTTCTTTGCTTCTTCGTAGTTTGCGCAACGCGATAAATTGTTTTTGTTTTCGCAATACGTCTCCCGCTGATAGTCGGATTGTTTTGTACCATACAGCGTACATTCGTGACCGAGTTCGTTGTAATATGGGCATCTCATGGCTTTCACCTCCGTTCTGCATTTTTATTATAATAACGCGGTATTTTTTAAATTGTCGGAAGCGTTTGATGTTTGCGTCTGCGGTGCGGTAATTTCGCACCAAGTAAAAAATGTATTGGGCTTAGGGACAAAATCCTTGCATTGCAATCCTTCGTCAAAAGGGTTGCAACACCCGTGAATGCTACAATACACAAGTTTTCCGAATGTACAGCTCTCCATGCACCCGATGCAGAGAATATTCTCTTGTTTCAAACTGTCCCTCCTTCGCTGAATTTTCTCTATTTTACCGGCGAAAAAAATGGGATGTCGGAAGCGTTTGAAATTGCGTTAATATCGTCTTGGATTGCGATTGTGCGCGGGTGGGTTTTTCCCAAAATGTTTATATGTATCGGAAGTGCTTTTTGATACCAATGCAGTGCCGTGTTGAAATCATTCAAATGCGCATGAGCGGAAGCTATGTTACCGTAGGCGGTCGCTGTATCAATATGGTTTTCACCAAGCAAATTTTTACGTGCTTCGGCAACCGCTTCATACATACTAAGTGCTTCGCCGTAAGATTTCAGGCGAAACAGCGTACCTGCCATATTATTTAATATTAAAGCAATATCGGGGTGAACCTCACCGTAGATTTTTTTTGCCGTGTACATTGCTTTTTCAAAATATTTTTCTGTTTGTTCAAAATCTTCAAGGCGGCTGTAAATAGCGGCAAGGTTATTGTATAACGTGACGGCAAGCGCAGTTTCGGAGTCTTTTTCGATGATTTTCAAAGCCTTTTCGTACCAATGAAGGGCTTTTGTGCAGTTACCCTGCTCGTGGCATGTTCTTCCCATGACGCAAAACATCTTTGCGGTGTCGGGGTCGTCGGGCTTCAAATCGTTTTCGAAATCGGACGGACGCATCGCATTAATTTCCATACGCATTTTCTGCACAGATTGAAAACGGCAGTTTGGCGTTGCAGAAATACCTTTTTGCAAAAATTTATTTAGCTTATCAATTAATAATTGTGACGCGTTTTTCAGATAGGGCGATTCGCCGTTAAGAAACCATCTGTCCGGAATGGCGCAGTCTTCCGGAGTTGGTGTACGTCTTATCAGTAATTCAAAAAAAATTGCCGCAACGGAAAATAAATCGGTTGCAATACCGATTTTATTTCCGTTGCGGCGAATAAGTTCCGATGCAGAATAACCTTCTTTAAGCGAAAACAACGTTACCGTTTCATCTGCGCGAACAGCCGAATTGAAATCAATGAGCCGTGCGATTTTCGATTCGGAAAAATGAATATTGTCGGGGGATATATCCAAATGCAAATATCCCTTTTTATGTAATGGTTCGACTGCGTCCAGAATTTTAATAAAACATTCAAATATTGCCCCGATGCCGATATCCGAAAAATAAGCGTGAAAAAAACCGCTGTCAATCAAAGTCGAAAGCATTTTACCGTCTTCGGTATCAATTATTGTGTATAGAGTATTATTTTTTTCAACCGGAGCCGAATATTCCATAAACATCGGGTTATTGTTATCTTTAGCGCGACGCAGTTCTTTTGCAATTAGCGATTCATTTTTTACACGCTTTTTCAACTCGTTAAACTTTTCGTGTTTTTTACTGTCAGCCGGAAGGAAAAGCGCACCGCCCGAATCACGCTGTACACCCAAATCATGCGGCCAAAATTCCTTAACTATGCGGGTTCCGCTGACAATATTGTTTACAAGCCGTGCTTTGTACACAAACGAAGAACCGCCCACAATCGGCTCTTCCAAAAGCTGCAATTTATAATCATCAAGCGTCAGGATATAGTCCTCATGCCTAAGCGCATCGCGTAAAGTCATACGGTCACCCGGGGTTATTGGAACAGAAGATTCATTATCTCGCGGATTCGCTCAACAGCATCCATATCGTCATCGTCATTTGCAAAATAACAGTAATACAACGAACTCATCACAATCCAGTCTAACGGATTTCTTGGGTCAAGAATCGGCAACCCGCATACTTCCAATAGACCGAAATTAATTTTTTCAAGACATTCTTCAAAAGCGTCTTGAATTTCAACCGAACAACTAATGTCGGGCTTTCCGCCGTAAAGCAAAAGCCACAGCAAAATCAAATGCTTACGCGCAACTTGAGGAATTTTACGGGTATATTTATCCGGCTTTTTATTTATTATTTCCGAAAGCCCCGAACGCGGAAGCGTTTTTTCCGCGATTTTTGATAAAACCTCATTTTTTATATTTTTTGCCGTTGGTATATTCATGATAATCATTTGACAGATTTCATCGTCGGTAGGGGAGTCAATATCATTTATGTTTTTAAGCTTACTGTACATTTGAATGAAAAGTTCATGTGCTTTTCTTCGAAACGAACCGAAATAAACTGCATTTTTCACAAGAAAATTTTCAAGGTCTTCTGTTGTGTTCACGGTTTCTTCGTATTGCGAATTCAAAAAATCTGTAACCCGTTCGATTTTTTTCGCAGGCACATCCGGATTTTGCGTTTCTAAATAGGCGTATTTATTTACCATTTTTTTAGCGTTTTCAAATATTAATTTTTTATCTAAATAATATTTGCAAATTATATCCTTGTATTCGCGCATATAAAATGCTTCGTACCAACAAGAATGCACCATGAATTTCTCGGTTTCCGCAGAGGTCATTTTTAATGCGAATCCGATTTTAATCGTATTTTGACGGCTTATCGAATTTTTCCCGTTCCGCCAATTGTTATAATTATCCGAACCAACGGTAGCTCTGATTTTTTTCTCTAAATCTTCTTGCGACTCTCCCGTCGCCTCAGCTCTTTTTGCCAACAGTTTTCTAAGTTCTCCGCTATGTTGCCGAATGGGAAAACCTTTTTTTATAAACTCCAAAATTGTTTCCAAATCCAATATTGACTCGGTTCGTTCTTCTAAATATGTAGTAATTCTTCCTGTTATGTCAGCCATCCTGTGCCTCCCTAATTCGCATAAAGTTTCACAAAATTTCTACTAAGTTTATCAGTGTTGGCTGATTTTGACAATAGCGTGACTTCTTTGTAAAACGTTGTTATAATTTTTTTGCAAAAAATTGACATATAAAAATGCGTCGATGTGGGAAGTCGGCATTCGTTGGAATTGAACGTACCCACTGTCGAAGCAGTGCCATTGCACCCGTCTGCATTAAACACGCTTGGAATTACGTTCCAAGCATTTTATTTCAAAAATTACACGAAGGGTGATTTTGTGAAAATCATTGATATCTTAAAGCAGCGCGAAGTAACGGTTTCATTGGAACTTTTTCCGCCGAAGCCGGGTGCCGGGCTTGGCAATATGAAAAAAGTTGTCGCCCGGTGCGCAGACTTGAAACCGTCGTTTATAAGCGTAACATGCGGAGCGGGCGGCGGCGGTTCTCAGAATACTTTGGAAAGTGTGAAAGAGGTTATGGCGAACGGCGTTGGTGCGTTGGCGCATTTGGTTGCGGTCGGGCTCGGGCGTGACGAAATTGCAAAAATGCTCGACGACCTCAAAGCGCAGGGCATCAATAATATTATGGCATTGCGAGGCGATCTTCCGCCGGGCGTTACGGAAAACAACGGTTATTATCGTTACGCAAGTGATTTAATTGAGGAAATTCACAAGAGCGGTGATTTCTGTGTTGGAGGCGGATGTTATCCCGAAATGCATCCCGAAGCCGAAACCTTGCAAAAAGATATCGAGCATTTAAAAATAAAAGTCAACGCGGGCTGTCAATTTCTTACAACACAAATGTTTTTCGATAATAATATTTTATATAATTTTATGTACCGCTTGCTGAAAAACGGCATCGACGTTCCCGTTGTCGCCGGAATTATGCCCGTAACCAACGCAAAGCAAATCGAGCGAATCTTTAAGCTTTCGGGCGCGCCGGTTCCGCCGCGTTTTAAGGCAATCGTTGACCGCTTC
>JAIRVD010000096.1 GCA_031254075.1 Clostridiales bacterium | reverse complement strand
CATTAAGTAGCCGTAGTATTCGGATTTCGGAAACAACAAAAGCACGGTTGTACCCGAAATATTTATATAACCCGCATAATATTCTATGCCGTCGATTTCGAGTTCGGTTCTTCCGCGTTCGCCTGTTGTGACTGCGCTGTACCAAGGTTCACCGGTTACATCGCCGCCGATTTTAGAGGAAACTTGACTGTACGCAATCAAGCCTTCGCGAATAACCGTTGCTCTGCCGCTTTCGCCGATTCGCATGTCTCTCGCGAGATTGATAACGTCAAGCATGTCCGAATATTCCTTGATTACGTCAACGGACAAACCCACCTGTACAAAACCCTCGCCGTCAATACGCGCTACACCCGCGTATTGATACACCGTGTACGGCGGTGTTGCGCTTGCGCGCGGAAGCTCAACACGCACATAGTCTCTGTTTGTCAAAATCTGCATATACGGAAGCGTTGATTCGGAAGTTCCGTAATTGAAGCCTATGTTGCCTTCAAGAATATTGGTTCCGATGATTGTTCCTTCCGCATCGGTAACATTGATTTCGCTCATGCCTAAAAAATCCGCTGTACGCTGAAACATAGCGAAATCATTGTAATCAAGCGTTCCGTTTTCGTTGCGCAACCGAACTATTTCCGCAAAAGTTTGCGCGGAAGCCAGCAGCCTTTCATCCATTTCTTCATTAACAACTTCTTCGATTTTAATCGAATGCGCCATCTGGCTCGTCAGCGTATCCAAGCCTGATTCGATGATATTGTCCTTCATCGTTCTGACAGACTGGCTTGCGTTCCAATAATTCATTGCGGTAATTCCAACCGTCGCAAAAAAAAGCAACACTAATACGGGTGCAATAATTTTCGCTTTCAATTTCACTGAAAAACCCCCCTTTTTTATCTTTTTTATAACCATTCTATGGTGCCGGGCGGTTTTGACGTGACGTCATAAACAACGCGGCTGACTAGCGGGACTTCGCTTGTGATGCGCGACGCGGCGCGTTCGAGCGTTTGGTGCGGAACGCGAAACGCGGAGCATGTCATAAAGTCGTCTGTTTTAACGGCACGAAGCGCGACAACGCGGTCATATGTACGTGTTTCGCCCTTAATTCCGACGGAGAAGGTGTCCGTAAGAACGGCAAAATACTGGCTGGGTCTGGCAGTAACTTTTTCGATTTCTTCGCGGAAAATAAAATCAGCCATGCGTAAAATTTCTAGTTTTTCACGCGTTACCTCGCCCATAACGCGAACGGCAAGCCCCGGCCCGGGGAACGGCTGGCGTTGAACCAGATTTGCGGGCAATTTTAAATGCCGCCGACCGATTTCGCGCACTTCATTTTTAAAAAGCATCGAAAGCGGTTCGATTAGATGGTCGAAATCTAAATTTTCGGGCAAACCGCCGACATTGTGATGACTTTTTACCATTGTGCCGTAAACGCCCGATTCTACGATGTCGGGATAGATTGTTCCCTGCGCAAGGAACGGGATTTTTCCGAGTTTTTTCGCTTCTTCTTCAAACACGCGAATAAATTCTTCGCCGATTATTTTTCGTTTTTGCTCGGGGTCGGTGACGCCTTTTAATTTTTTCAAAAAACGCTCCGCGGCGTTTACACGAATAAAATTTAAATTACGATTCGAAAAAATTTCTTCGATTTCGTCGCCTTCGTTGTGGCGCATGAAGCCGTGGTCAACGAAAATGCAGGTCAACCGGTCGGGAATCGCTTTTGCCAAAATTGCGGCACAAACCGATGAATCCACACCGCCCGAGAGTGCGAGCAAAACCCTTTGGTCTCCGACGGTTTGCCGAATTTTCTGTATTTGTGAATCGGTGTAATTTTTTAATTTGTACTGCCCCGTTGCGCCGCAGGTATCATAGAGAAAATTTCGCATAAAAAGCTGTCCGTCCTTCGTCTGAACGGATTCGGGATGAAATGTATTTTCGGCAACACAATTTTCGTTTGAAGCGATTAAAAACGGTCGTCCCGTTTTAAATAAATCGGGATTGCATTTTGCCGCGTCGATTTTTTTTCCGCCTGTTAAAATTATTCCAATCGGGTCAATTTTTAAAATTTCTTCGAGCGGAGTATCGCCCGGCAAAATTTCAGCAAAAACATTCGCGCTGCGAACCATTCGCGCGACTAATTCTTTATATGGACCGCCGAAATCTAAAATCAGTACAACTTCATTCATATTTCAACCGTCCCCTCGAACACCTTTTCACAGCCGCCCGTCATGAAAACCGCTTCGTCCGTATATTTAATTGTGAGAACTCCGCCCTTTAACTTCACCGAAATGTCCGTGTCTTTGTCACAATATCCCATTAAAACAGCCGCAACAGCAACCGCGCACGCGCCTGTTCCGCAAGCCATTGTCTCGCCTGAACCGCGTTCCCATACACGCATTATTATACTGTTACGACTTACTATTTGTGCTATTTCAAAGTTGATACGTTTCGGGAAAATCTTGGCGCATTCGACCGACGGTCCGACGTCCTGCAAATCGAAATGGTCGATGTCATCATGAAAATACACCGCGTGCGGATTTCCCATCCCGACGCATGTTATTTCAAAACGATGCCCCGCAATCGTTACCCTGCGCCCGATTATGCTGTCGCCTACAAGGTCAACGGGAATTTCTTCAGGCTTTAAATACGCCGGTCCCATGTTCACTTGAGCGGAGGTTACAACGCCGTCCGAAATATTCAATTCCAGCTTTTTTATTCCGCTCAGTGTTTCAATTTCTAAAGCTTCTTTTTTCACCTTGCCGCTTTCATACAAATATTTTCCAACACAACGGATAGCGTTGCCGCACATTGCCGACTCGCTTCCGTCCGCGTTGAACATTCGCATTTGCGCGTCTGCCGTTTCCGACGGCAGAATAAGTACAATTCCATCGCTCCCGATTCCCTTGTGCCTGTCGGAAAATTTCGGCGAAAGCGCCGCAATTTTTAAAATCTCCGCTTCCGAATTGTTTGTCTCGAAACAATCGGAAAAAATATAATCATTCCCACATCCATGCATCTTAACAAAAGAAAAAGTGTCGAGCATACTACCCCCACCTTCCGAATTTACAAGACATATTCTTATTGGAAGGTACTATAAAACGCAAGAGTCGTCAACTGTTTTTACCTGCTCGCGTCGCCGCCGCGAACGAAAATTTTTTCGTCGTCGGAGAGCGATGCGTAGGCGCGATGAACATCGTCGGGGCTTAAGGTGATATCGACCATTACTGAATTATTGTTTAAAAACCACACCGCGTTTTCTGTTTGAATTGTGACTTTTCGCGGGTCGATGTAGCCTGCGTCTGCGAGATTTTGCACCATTGTGTTGACGTTTGGGCTTCCCGCAACGGATTGCCTTCTTTCGATGCGATGCAGGTCGATTGCGTTTTGAATCACATTCGCGGATTGGATGTCCGCTCGAAGTCGTGAACGGTCTGTTGTCAAAAGAAACATCGGAACTAAAATCAGTGCGACAATCACCATAATCGCAAGAACAATTACTAATTCCATCAATGTTAATCCTTTTGTTTTCATATAGTCAGTCTCCTTTTAAGTCACGTTAGCAAGTTGGAACGCCGGCACAATAATCGCAATCAACAACGTCGCAAGAGCAACTCCGAGAGTCAATGTGATGACGGGTTCGATTAATTTGTTGAGGCGCCGGATTGCGTGCCGATATGATGTTTCGAAATATGAATTGCATTTTTCCAAAGTTTCGGGAAGTTTTCCCGTGTCTTCACCGACACGGGCGAGTCCGATAAACAGTGGGTTGATGTAAGGAATTTCGCTCAATGCTTCCCAGAAAGACGCGCCGGAATCTATTTTGGCGGAAAGTTTTTCCAAATCATTTTTGACGATGGGATTGTCTGTGATTTCGCCCGTCATCGGAACCGCTTCGGAAACACTCAACCCCGAAGAAAGCAGCAATGTCATTGCTTGAGTTAAATTGAAATTAATTTTTTGCCGCCCTATTGGAATTTTTAGTTTTGAAAATGAAGAAAATTTTCTTCCGTTCGCGCTACGAAATAAAAATATTACGAAAAAAATCGCAATAAAAATTCCGCCGAAAACTTCAAAAGTATTGGCGGAAACAAAATCGGAAATAGAAAGCAGTGCGGAAGTGATTCGCGGAAGGGCGACGCCGGATGCGCTGAACATACGCGAATAATTCGGCAACACAGACGTTACCGCCATCAACAAAACGATAATCATCATCGCGGAAACCATAACCGGATATATTATTGCGGCGGTGAGTTCATCCTGTGTTTGCGCCTGTGTTTCGTAGTAGTCGGCGAGTTTTTCCAAAACCTTGGGAAGCTGTGCAGTTCGTTCGCCGATTGCGACATATCCGCACATAAATGGAGGAAACACTCTCGAATCTTTCAACGCGTGAGAAAAACTTTCGCCCTGCATGACCATGCTATGTAAATTCCAAATAACCGGACTGATTATACGTGATTGTTCCGCTAAAATCGGCAACGCCGTTTTCACGGGAAGCCCCGCGTCCAACAGAAACGCCGCCTTACGGCAAAAAAAAGCCAGTTCGCGAAAAGAAATTTTTCGTCCGCTCAACGAAAGCAAGTCCAAAACATTCATATTCCACACGGATAAACCGCGTTTGATTTTTACCGTAGAAAAAGCTTTTGTGTTTGGACTTATAGGCATAAATTGCGCACCTCATTTAGTCAGTTATGCAGATTGTATATTAAATTTCATTAACAACCAGCCACGTGGGGTAGAATGTGTAAATTCATTTTGTATTTCGTTTGGAAATATTGACAACCCAATGATTGGTTGATTATAATGGCATTCGATTATTTAAGGAGGCGTTCGCAATGATTTGCCCTAAGGGAAAAACATCGAAGGCGAGGCGCGACAAGAGACGCGCGCAAACATGGAAGATAGCCATGCCAAATCTTGTGTCATGCAGCAAATGCGGTGAGCTTGTAAAGTCGCATCATATGTGCAAGGCGTGCGGTTCTTATAACAGACGCGAAGTATTAAAAATGGCTGAATAATCAAACACGGATTCGGAACGTATTTTGCGTCGGAGTCCGTGTTTTTTTGTTGCAAAAGGAAGATTTGTATGGATAAATTAACCATTGCAATTGACGCGATGGGTTGCGACCTGGGGCCTGCGGCGGCGGTTGAAGGCGCGGCGATGGCGATGAAGGAATTTCCGGGCGTCGAACCCGTGTTATTCGGGCATGAGGATGTTCTTCGCGAGGAAGTAAAGAAATTCGGCGAAATGAAAATTATTCATGCGGCAACGGTGATTGAACCGAGCGAATCCCCGACTCTTGCGTTTCGAAGGAAGAAGGATTCGTCCATTGTTATGGGATTGAAATATGTGAAGGAAGGCAATGCCTCGGGATTTGTTTCGGCGGGTTCGACGGGAGCGTTGTTGACCGGCGCAACGGTTATTATCGGACGAAAGCCGGGCATTGAGCGTCCCGCGCTTGGTACTGTATTGCCGTCGCGCACAGGATACACCTTGCTGATGGATTGCGGTGCTAACATGGATTGCAAGCCTTCATATTTGATGCAGTTCGGGCAAATGGGTTCGGATTACGCAAAAAAATGCATGGGAATCGAAAATCCGCGCGTCGGATTAATTAACGTAGGCTCGGAAGAGGAAAAAGGAAATTCCGTTGTTAAAGAAGCATATACTTTGTTAAAAGGCGCGGGAATTAATTTTATCGGAAACATCGAAGGGCGCGAAATTCTTTCCGGCGACTGTGATGTTGCGGTTTGCGACGGTTTTACGGGCAATGTTTTGTTGAAATTTACGGAAGGTTTTGCGAAATCAATGATGGGCATGGTCAAAGAAGAGCTGCTTTCGACCACCATTTCCAAAATAGGTGCGTTTCTTGCCAAAGGCGCGTTTAAGCGACTAAAAAAACGTTTCGATTACCGCGAAGTCGGCGGCGCACCGTTTTTAGGTTTAAATCACATCGTAATAAAAGCGCATGGTTCGTCGGACGCGCTTGCAATAAAGAATGCAATTCGTCAATGTGTAATTTACTCGCAACAATAGAAAGGAACAGATTATGGAATTCGAAAAAATCAGAGATGTTATTGCGGAACAAATGGGCAAACCAAAAAATTCAATTACGGCGGAAACAAGATTTGCGGAAGATTTGGATGCGGATTCACTGGATATTTTCCAAATTATTTCGGAATTGGAAGATGTTTTCGGCATGGAATTTTCCAATGAAGATGCCGAAAAAATCAAAACAGTCGGCGATGCCGCCGAATACATGAAAAAAGCGTTGAATTCATGAGTGACCAACTTAATTTGGGCTATACGTTCAAGCGGCATGGTTTGTTGAAAAACGCAATTACGCATTCGTCGTTTGTGCATGAGCATAAAATGGATGCTTCGCATTCCAACGAGCGTTTGGAATTTCTCGGTGACGCCGTTCTCGAACTGTGCATCAGCGATTTTTTGTATCACCGCTATCCCGAAATGTCTGAGGGCGATTTAACAAAAAAACGCGCATCCCTTGTTTGCGAATCATCGCTTGCGGGTCTTGCGCGTGATTTATCCATCGGAAATGTTCTGTTGCTCGGTCAGGGTGAGGCATCGGAAGGCGGCCGCGAAAAGGATTCGATTCTTTCCGACGCGTTCGAATCCATTCTCGGCGCAATATTTCTTGACGGCGGCTTAGAAGAAGTTCGCGCGCTTATTCTTCGGCTGTTTGAACCAATCGTAGACAAGGCGGCCAAGCAAACGAAAGATTATAAATCGACCCTGCAAGAAATCCTACAAAAAAACAGCCACGAAACGGCTGCCTACACAATCATAAAAGAAGAAGGTCCGCCGCACAAAAAAACCTTCACTGCGCAGGCATTGCATCGCGGAAAAATTCTCGGTACGGGTGTGGGGCAAAGCAAAAAAATCGCCGAGCAAGAAGCAGCAAAGATGGCGTTGGCGGCTTTGAAGGTCGGGTAAAAATGCATCGGTGCCGCGCGATATGCGCGGCTTTTTTTATTGCTTTGAAATAAAAATCTCACCGCATTCCGCCAGCCTGCGAATAATGTCCAGAATTTTTTGACGGGCTTCCTCGGCGTCGGAAGTGCGAACGACTCCCATTACTTGCATATCGTCTTTTATCATTTCAACGGCATTTTTTGATAAATTAAGAAAAATTGTATTCGTTACTTCTTCCGAGCTTCCTTTTAACGCAAGCGCGATTTCCCTGTGTTCAGCCTCGCGAAGAACCCGCTGAATATCAAAGGCATTTAGAATAGCGATATCTTCGAATGTAAAGCGGTCTTCGTCCGGCTCGTCTTCGTCCGCCGAATCGGGGTTTAGATAAACATCTTCACCAAGCATTATCGTTAATTTATCTTTTATGATTCGCGGATTTAATCCGGCGGTGATGGACAAAATGCCCTCAAGCATGATTGCCTGACGCAGTAATTCGACACCTGTTTTACCGGAGGCAATAATGTATTTTTCTAAAATGTCTTGGATAAGCTCGGGACCAACACCGCCCACCGCAAGCATTAATCCGAACGATAAAAATTTGTTTTCTTCTTTCTCGGCTTCTTCTTCCAAAGCCAAACATCCCTGACTGCGCGCTATCATCGAAAGTCTTACCATTTCATCAACTGTCGAAAGGCAAGTGAGCCTTTCTTTCTTTGAAGCTTTGAACAGCTCTCTGTTTTCCAGTGTCATCATGGTCATCTCTCCTATTTGTTTAAAAAATTTTTTCCGCAACTTCAAATAAACTTTCGCAAACGAACCCTTTCGCTCGGATTTCATCACACAGCGGCGCGATGTCAGGAACGATTACTACGCGAATGCCCGCGCTTGTTGCGGCGAGAACGCCGGCTTCGGTGTCTTCGATTACGATGCAGTCTTCGGGGTCGGTGTTGCAATGCGCCGCGGCTTTCAGAAAAATATCCGGCGCGGGTTTGCCGTTTTCGATTTCGTCGCCGCCGATAATTACCTCGAAGCGGTGTGCGAGATTTGCCGAGGTTAATTTTCGCGTTGCCGATGCTTTCGTCGTGGAAGTCGCAACGCATTTTTTTATTCCGAGTTTTTCGAGTTTATCTAAAATTTCAAAAACGCCGGGTTTCACCGGAACGCCGTTTTTTTCAAAATAATTGTTCATATAGGCTCCGGATATTCTAAATAATTTTTCGATATCAAAATCATCGCCGAGATTTGTGCGAAGAACTTCGATGCAGCCTGCTTTATTTTTTCCCATTAATGATTCGACGATTTCTTTTTTTATTTCGATGCCCATTTCGTTGCCGGCGTAAGTCGTTGCGTCGAACGCAATAATTTCGGTATCAAGCATCGTGCCGTCCATGTCGAAAATCACGAGTTTCGGTAAAATGAAACTTTTCATCGTGTTCCTCCTCAAAAAATGTTAATGTATTGTAACAATGGCAGAATGTAATTTCAATTATACGGGAGAGATTCGCATGAAAAGTCGGTTTAATCGTATGGAATCCGATTTATTGACACATAAACTTACGAGTGAGGCATTGGAAATCGGAGTTTAGCGATTGTCCCTGTCGGATTTTGGAGATGCGGAGGATGTATGTTCGTAACATAATGCTTTTATATTACAAGCAAATCGAAATGCGTGGTGATACAGATGGGTCAGGATACGATAGCATTCGACATAAGAAAAGCCGAAATAAGCGGGCGAAAAATCCGTTCTGAATCCGACAAGCTTAAACGCATGTCGGATAAGTTAAAGCGTGCCGTAGACAATACACCGTCATGGTGGTCGGGAGAATCACTGAACGGATTCATGCGCCGAGCCAACAAGATAGTCGAAGACATGTACAAGACTGCCGATTTC
>JAIRVD010000296.1 GCA_031254075.1 Clostridiales bacterium | reverse complement strand
ATGGTGAAAGCGGAATCGTTGTTGATGTAAAAGTCTTCACGCGTGACAATCGCAGCGACCTTGCGCCGGGTACAAAGCGCGACGAGCTTCCGCCGGGAGTTAATCAACTTGTGCGTGTTTACATTGCGCAGAAAAGAAAAATTTCTGTCGGCGATAAAATGGCGGGGCGTCACGGTAACAAGGGTGTTATCGCAAAAGTTTTGCCTGTCGAGGATATGCCGTTCCTTCCGAACGGACGTCCGCTTGATATTGTGCTTAATCCGCTCGGCGTGCCTTCGCGTATGAATATCGGACAGGTTCTTGAGGTTCACCTTGGACTTGCCGCAAAATGCCTCGGCTGGAAAGCCGCGACACCCGTTTTCGACGGCGCGAACGAAATCGACATTATGGACACGCTCGACCTTGCAAACGATTATGTAAATTTAGAATGGGAAGATTTTTCCGCGAAGTGGAAGAAAATTTTGGATAAAGATATTTTCCAACAGCTTGACGAAAATAAAACCAACCGTGACGAGTGGAAGGGTGTTCCGATTAACCGTGACGGAAAAATTGTCGTGCGTGACGGACGCAGCGGCGAGGAATTTGATAATCCGATTACGGTTGGGTTTATGCATTATTTGAAATTGCATCACCTTGTTGACGATAAAATTCACGCGCGTTCTACGGGACCGTATTCGCTTGTAACGCAGCAGCCGCTCGGCGGAAAAGCCCAATTCGGCGGACAGCGTTTCGGCGAAATGGAAGTTTGGGCGCTGGAAGCTTACGGCGCAAGCTACACATTGCAGGAAATTCTAACAGTAAAATCCGACGACATCGTCGGACGCGTAAAAACTTACGAAGCCATTGTCAAAGGCGAAAACATTCCCGAACCCGGCGTTCCCGAGTCGTTCAAGGTTCTTCTTAAAGAATTGCAAGCGTTGTGCTTAGACGTGAAAGTGCTTATGGGAGACGACACCGAGATTGTTATCAAGGAATCCGCAGAGGAAGGCGAAGACCTCAACGTAGATGTAAACATTGAAGGGCTTGAATCCGACAGCGACCACGGATATATTCGCCGCACCGCAAAGGCGGGACGCGACGGCGAAGCGGAAGAGTCCGATTCTGCGGAAGATATCGACGACGATGACGACGACGAAGAAGAAGAGTCCCTGATGCTTGAAGTCGATATAGCAGAGGATGCTGCGATAATTGTCGATGATTCTATGGATATGATTTCACCCGCTGACGAAATTATTCCCGAAGATTTAAATTCCGAAGATATTGTTTCCGAGGATTTGATTGCGGATGATTTAATCGCGGAAGAAATAATTGACCTTTCCGATGATTTACTCGATGACGGCGATTTTGATATCGAGGACGAAATGTCAAACGAAGATTTCGGTATTTTCAACGAGGAGGAATAATTTAATGGACTATGTAAGAGCGGAAAAAACCGAGCAGGCAATGTCATTCTCCTCAATAAAAATCGGACTTGCTTCGCCCGAGAAGATTCGCGAGTGGAGCAGGGGCGAAGTGAAAAAGCCCGAAACAATTAACTACCGCACGCTGAAGCCCGAACGCGACGGCTTATTCTGCGAGCGCATTTTCGGTCCGAACAAGGACTGGGAATGCCATTGCGGAAAATACAAGCGCATTCGCTACAAGGGTGTTGTCTGCGACCGCTGCGGTGTAGAAGTTACAAAAAGCAAAGTTCGGCGCGAACGCATGGGGCATATCGAACTCGCCGCACCGGTTTCACATATTTGGTATTTTCGCGGAATTCCGAGCCGCATGGGTTTGATTCTCGGAATGTCGCCGCGTGCGCTTGAAAAGATTTTGTATTTTGCGGCATATGTTGTTCTCGACGGCGGCGATACGGGGCTTCAAGTTAAAACCTTGATGACGGAAAAAGAATATCGCGACGCGTTGGAAGAACATGGTCAATGGCGCACCGTCGGCACCCAACGCCTTCCGACATTCCGCGTAGGAATGGGCGCCGAGGCCGTTAAGGAATTGCTTCTCGCAATCGACCTCGAAGGCGAATCGGAAGAATTAAAAAATCTTTTAAAAGACGCAACCGGACAAAAACGTTTGCGCTATATAAAAAAATTAGAGGTAATCGAATCATTCCGTTTATCCGGCAATCGCCCGGAATGGATGATTTGCGACGCCATTCCGGTAATTCCGCCGGATTTGCGTCCGATGGTGCAATTGGACGGCGGACGTTTTGCGACGTCAGACTTAAACGACTTGTATCGTCGTGTTATTAACAGAAATAATCGTTTAAAACGTTTGCTTGACCTCGGCGCGCCGAATATTATCGTGCGCAACGAAAAACGTATGTTGCAGGAAGCCGTTGACGCGCTTATTAATAACGGTCGCCGTGGACGTCCCGTTACGGGGCCCGGCAATCGCGCGTTGAAATCGCTTTCCGATTTGTTATCCGGAAAGCAAGGACGTTTCCGTCAAAATCTTTTGGGCAAGCGTGTTGACTCTTCCGGACGAAGCGTAATCGTCGTCGGACCGAAATTAAAAATATATCAATGCGGTTTGCCGCGCGAAATGGCAATCGAATTATTCAAGCCGTTTGTTATGAAAAAACTTGTCGGCTCGGGCGACGCGCATAATATAAAATCCGCGAAACGCATGGTGGAAAAGCTTGAGCCGCGCGTATGGGACGCACTCGAAGACGTTATCAAGGAACATCCGATTATGCTTAACCGCGCACCGACCTTACACAGATTGGGTATTCAAGCATTTGAACCTGTTCTGGTTGAGGGACGCGCACTGATGCTTCATCCGCTGGTTTGCGCTGCTTATAACGCAGACTTTGACGGCGACCAAATGGCTGTTCACGTCCCGCTTTCCGTTGAGGCTCAGGCAGAATGCCGTTTCTTGTTGCTCGCTCCGAATAACTTGCTGAAACCTTCCGACGGAATGCCGATTACGGTTCCTACGAAGGATATGGTTTTGGGAATTTATTATTTGACGTTGGAACGCGAAGGACGTTTGGGCGAAGGAAAAGCTTTCGCGTTCGAAGACGAAGCCGTGCTTGCATGGAATAACGGCGTAGTTCATTTGCACGCGAAAATAAAGGTTCGCCGCGTGAACGCAGAGACGGGCGAGACGAAATTGATTGAAACAACCCCGGGACGAATTATTTTCAATCAGGCGATTCCGCAGGATTTGGGATTTGTTGACCGTTCCGTTGATAAATTTTCGTTTGAAATAAATTGTCTTGTAAATAATAAAATGCTGAGTCGCATTGTTAACCGATGCATTAACAAATACGGTAGCGTTAATACGTCGATTACGCTTGATAATATCAAGGATTTAGGCTTCCGTTTTGCCACGCAAAGCGCGCTTTCCGTTTCCGTTTCCGACATGGAAGTTCCCGGAACGAAGCCGCAAATCTTGGACAACGCGGACAATGCCGTTGAAGGTATTTACAAAATGTTCCATCGCGGACTTATGACCGACGACGAACGCCGCGATAAGGTTTTGCAAATTTGGGCAGACGCCGCCGACAAAGTTACCGAAGATTTGATGGAAAACCTCAGCCACGAAAACAGCGTTTATATGATGCTTGATTCGGGCGCACGCGGTTCGAAAATTCAGATGAAGCAAATGGCGGGTATGCGCGGGCTTCTCGCAAGCCCGACGGGTAAGACATTGGAAATTCCCGTGCGTTCAAATTATCGCGAGGGATTGACCGTTCTTGAATATTTCATTTCGGGGCACAGCGCGCGCAAGGGGCTTTCCGACACGGCGCTCCGTACCGCGGACTCCGGATATTTAACGCGCCGCATGGTTGACGTTTCGCAGGATATTATTATTCGCGAAGAGGATTGCGTCAAAGACGAAACCGAAAAACCCGGCATGAATATTCACGCGTTCGTTGACGGCGAAGAAATTATCGAGCCGCTCGTTGACCGCATTCGCGGACGCTGGGCAATTAATGATATTTTGCATCCCGAAACGGGCGAGGTTTTGGCAAACGGCGACAGCCTTATTACGCCCGACCAAGCCGAAGCCATTGAAGCTGCGGGAATCACCGAGGTTTATGTACGTACCGTTCTTACCTGCCGCAGCAGAATCGGGCTTTGCTCGAAATGTTATGGCGCGAACATGGCAAGCGGACGCGCCGTTCGTATCGGCGAGTCTGTCGGAATTATCGCCGCGCAGTCCATCGGCGAACCGGGTACTCAGCTTACGATGCGTACATTCCAAGTCGGCGGCGTCGCGACAAACGACGAAATCACAAAGGGTCTTCCGCGCGTTGAAGAAATTTTCGAAGCGCGTAAACCAAAAGGATTGGCAATAATCGCCGAATTCGGCGGTCGCGTTACCGTCAGCGACAGCAAAAAGAAACGCGAAGTAATTATCACAAATGAAGAAACGGGCGAAGAAAAAGCATATCTCATTCCTTACGGTTCGCGAATAAAAGTTTACTCAGGCGAGCAAATCGAAGCAGGAAGCGAACTGACAGAGGGCAGCGTTTATCCGCATGATATTCTGAAAATTAAGGGATTACGCGGTGTTCAGGACTATATGCTTCAAGAAGTTCAGC
>JAIRVD010000094.1 GCA_031254075.1 Clostridiales bacterium | reverse complement strand
TTTAACCGTAACCGTCGTTCCGTTGCCGTATTCGCCGGCAATTGTGATGCCGTAACCGCTTCCGAATTGCAGGTGTATTCGACGTTGAATGTTGTGCAGGGCGACGCCGTGCAAACCGGGTTCGGGGAAGTCGTCGATTTCATGTGAAGCCAGGTTGTCGCGTATTTCCTGTAATTTATCGGGCGGAATGCCCGTTCCGTTATCGCAGATTTCGATAATGACTTTATTATTTTGCGTTGTTCCTTTGACGAATAATTTCGCGTCGTTGTCTTTGTTATTGAAGCCGTGCATTATTGCGTTTTCGGCGATTGGTTGCAGGATGAAACCGGGAATAAGGCAATCGGAAAGCGTGTCGTCGAGTTCGTAATCATATTGATATTTTCCGTCATAACGGATATTCATTAACGCTACATAGTTTTCGAGCATTTGGAATTCGTCGAAAGCATTTGCCATTTTTTCGCCTCTGTGTTGGTGTCTGAGCAGAATCGCGAGACCGCTTGCCATTTCGCCGGCTTTTTTATTTTCGCCCGTGTCGGAAAGAAATTGAATTGTCGCAAGCGTGTTGTTAACGAGATGCGCGTCCATTTGTGTGGAAAGCAAACTCATTTGCATTTTATGTTTTGCGGAAAACATCGGCTGAACAACGAATCCGGAAAGATAATTGAAAAAAACCGCTACAATGAAAATCAACAGTGCAAGAAAAACAAATGAAATAATCATAAACGTGTTGCTGCCGGGAAAAAGCGCGCCATTCGGAACAGCCGCCGAAACCGACAATTGTGTTCCGTCGATGCCGGTTGTCGAAACGACCGCGTACAGTGCTTCGAGTTCGGAAGCAGGGCTGTTTTCAAGCGATGGATTATTTGAAAGAATAATTTCGCCGTCCAAAATCAGCGCGGTGTCAATGCCCTCGATACCGTTTAGATTTTCAATATTTCTGCGTGTTTTATTTAATCCGGTGAGCATGATTACGCTGCCGATTCTTTGCGGCTCGCGTCCCGACATGTTGAAAACGGGCGCGTTGTGGCAGAAATACAAACGTCCGTTAAGCTCGATTACCGTGTAAACCGTTCCCGCGTTATAAAAGGTTTCGTAAAGCATTTCGCACGAATCATTGCTTAATCCGCCAAGGAATCTGTAATAATCGCCGTTCGCGCTGATTGTGATTACGCTGTCGGCGTTCGAAATGTGAAACATCGTGTTATTTATGATTTCTGAAACGGGCAAAGCCTTTTCGTGCAAAACGGATTTGTTTTCTTCCTCAAGAAAATCCTGCACGAAAGCCGAACCCGCAATAATCGACGCGCTTAAACGCATTTGTTCGAATTCAACACTGATTTGCTCGATAAGATTTTCAACCGCGAGAATTGTGTTTTCCTTCGCGATTCTGCTGACGGTGTTGTAATTAATCAAATAGTATCCGAACCAAAGCGCGAGGGCTAAGACGCAATACAATGCAAGCGCGACTATGAATCGCGTGCGAAGTTTTGATTTATGTTTCACGATTTACCTCCGAGCCTGAATTCCGTCGGTGTACAGCCGCAGTGTTTCTTGAATGTTTTTACGAAATGCAAATAATCATAACCGCACAGCCACGCGATTTCTTTTATGTTTTTCTGCGTTTCTGTCAGAAATTTTTCTGCCGTATCCATTCGCAGCTTCGTCATATAGGATGTAAATGTCGTCCCGAGGTGATTCGCGAACAGGTCGCATATGTATGTATGATTAATGTGAAATTTTGCGCCGAGCGATTCAAGCGTGTGTTTTTCCGTAAGATTGCTTTTTAAATATAATGTAATCGCGTTCAATTCCGGCGATTGCGTTCTTGCCGCTGCGGTTCTTCTTTTTTTATCCGAGATTTTTTCTGTCAGACGGTTCAAAACCTCCTGCAATTCTTCCGCAACAACGGGTTTTATCAAATAATCAAAGCCGCCCAACGTGAAAAAACGTCGCGTCGCCTTAAACTCGTCATACGCGCTGATTATTATAAATTCGCAGTCAATGCCTTTTTTACGAATTCGTTCCATTAATTCCACGCCCGTGAGCTCCGGCATTTTTAAATCGGTGAAAACAATGTCGGGCAAAAGACGCGCTATATCCTTTTCAGCCTCAAACGGCTCGGTCGAAAAGCCCACAACCTCATAACCGCATTCTTTAAAAACGGGATTGCAAAGCAAACTTTTCAGAATTATCGGTTCGTCGTCAACGAAATACGCCTCATACATATTGCCACCAACTTTCATTTGAAAAGCCGCATTATGGATATTATATAACGCGGCTTTTCGGTTTCCTATGGCATATATTCGGAAAATCATGGCATATCTTCGGATTTTATTTTCTATCGGAAGCGTTCGTATGATTGTTGCGCGGCGATTAAAAATTGTTCAAGACCGAGCGAAAAAAAATCTGCCCTGTATGCTTCCCAAATTTCGTCGTCGTGAATATCGTATACGCCCGTAATGAAATTCACAATGCCCGTGTTTGTGTGGCGGTCGATTGCGCCGCGAATGCTGTTCAACTCCACCATTTCCGATTGTTCGAAAACCAAAGTCAAAACGTGGTCGCGAGGCTCAAACGGAGCGTAGAGCATTCGCGCTTGCGCGTTAATGTATTCGCCGTCCAATTCGCCGTTGCTGTCGGCGGTGACATCAACATGCGTAAGCCACCTTACATACGGCTCGATTTCCATAAGATGCGTGTTTTGTTTTGCCTTCCAAAGCTGATTGTAAATTCGAATCGTAGCGGGCGTGTTGAAGATGCTGATATCACCCGGCTGCGCAAAATCCCAATCTTCGCCTTGAATGCCGAGCCGGCGCAATGATGCTTCTTCGCTCATCATTAAATCGAACAATCGAAAAACTTCTTCGGGATATTCGCACGCGGAAGTAATAACGCCGTTCGGCTTCGGCAAAGGAAAGCTCAACGTGCAAAACCGAACGCCGTCCGGTCCCATCAGCGGAGCAACGGGTGTGTATCGCGCGATTACATCCGGATTCGACTGCATTACCGTATACGTAAATCCCGATACCGAAAACGCACCCAAAATATCGGCGGGGTCGTTCGCCATTTGAATCATCTGCTGGTCTGCCTGCGTAAACGACAGCGGAGAATACAGCCCTTCGTCATGAAGACTGTTCAAATAAGTAAGTCCGTTGCGCCATTCGTCCGTAATCGGACCAAACACCACTTGCCCCGCTTCAAC
>JAIRVD010000085.1 GCA_031254075.1 Clostridiales bacterium | reverse complement strand
GTCCGCTTGCGGGGCCTGTTGTGGCTTGTGCGGTGATTTTACCGAAGGGTGCAGTGATTGAAGGCGTTAATGATTCGAAGAAGGTTTCGGATAAGCGACGCAGGGTTTTGGCGGAAGAGATTAAGAAAGTTGCGATTTGCTATTCGTTTGGAATAATTGAACCTGAAGAGATTGACAGGATAAATATTTTGCGCGCTACGATGAATGCGATGGAGATTGCCGTTGCCGGATTGGGAGTTGCGCCGAAGGTTGCGCTGGTTGACGGGACAACGCCGCCCGATTGTTCGTGCAAGATTATTTGCGTGCCTAAGGGAGATTCTGCCAGTCATTTAATTGCGGCGGCCAGTATTTTAGCAAAGGTTGAGAGAGATAATATTATGCAGCGGTTGCATGAGGAATTCCTCGTGTATTGTTGGGATAAAAATAAGGGATACGGCACGGCGGCGCATATGGCGGCGCTACGCGAGTTTGGTCTTTGCGCCGCTCACAGAAGGTCATTTTGTAAAGGATTTTTATAATGGAATTATATGGATATAAAACCGTCGCTAAACGCCGTTTTTATGAATTAAAACAGGGCGAAATTTTTAAAGCGACGATTCATGATATTCGCCCGAACGAGGTAACAATTCGTTTGGGCGGCGGAGAGCTTTATACGGCGCGTTCGTATGTTTTGCCCGAGGCGCGAATCGGAGAGGAAAGCCTTTTTTGCGTGCAGGAAAACGATTTAGAAGGACGAATCGTTTTGAAAATGGTGAAAATTGATTCCGAATTGCGAAAAACAAAAATGCTTACCGAAGCACTAATTAACGCGGGCGTTGCCCCGACAGACAAAATGCTGGAACTGGCGCGCGCGATTATCAATAACGGGCTTCCCGTTGACACGCCGACGTTACAAAAGGCCGCCGCGCTTACAGCGGACGAAGATTCCGCGGAAGATATAATTTCGTTTTTGCTGAAAAATATTCCGGCAGTGCAAAAAAATGTTCCGCCGCCGGAGAGGTTTTCTTTCGATATGAGGGTTTGATTCATGGATAATTTGAAAAAACCGTATTATCAGCGGCAGAAAGCCGTTGCGATTCGCTATGACCCCGACGAAATTGCGCCGAAAATTTTGGCAAAGGGCGCGGGCGTTATTGCGGAAAAAATTCTGGAAAACGCGGCGGATATTCCGATACATAAGGATGCCGCGCTCGTGGACGACTTAACGCGGCTGGATTTGGGCGAGCATATTCCGCCTGAGTTATATGAAGCAGTGGCGAAAATTTTAGTTTTTATTTCAGAACTGGACAGAAAAGAGGAGGAACGAAGATGGCAGGAGCGGTAAACACGGGCAAGTACACAAATTTATTTGCGGAGGTTGGGTATTCAGCCGACGAAATCGAAAAACGACTTACACAAATCGTTAATGAAATTTTCTTTGACGAGAAAGAAAAATTTTATTACACGGACGGTGACATGGCGTATTTCATGGACACCGGTAACAACGATGTTCGCACAGAGGGCATGTCATACGCGATGATGATGTTTGTTCAACTCGGAATGAAGGAAGAATTCGACCGCATTTGGCGGTGGACAATGAAATACATGTATCACTACAAAGGCGAAAATCGCGGATATTTCGCATGGTCTGTCGCGCCGAACGGCGAAAAGAATTACCAAGGCCCCGCGCCCGACGGCGAAGAATATTTCGCGATGGCATTGTTTTTCGCGTCGCATCGATGGGGCGACGGCGAGGGCATTTTTAATTATTCGGAATGTGCAAGAAATTTACTTTACGACTGCGTTCACAAAGGCGAAAATCCCGACGACGGCGACCCGATGTGGAATCCGCAAAATAAGCTGATTAAATTCGTGCCGAATATGAAAATCACCGACCCATCCTACCATCTGCCACATTTCTACGAGCTTTTCGCGCTTTGGGCAAAGGAAGAAGACCGCGCGTTCTGGGCAGAAGCCGCAAACGCAAGCCGCGCTTTTCTCAAATCCGCGCTTCATCCCGTCACGGGTCTTGCGCCGGAATACGCAAACTATGACGGAACTCCGCATGTGGGGATTCGTCACCACCATCTTTTTTACAGCGATTCGTATCGCGTTGCCGCAAATCTCGGGCTTTCATATGAATGGTTCGCAAAGGACGAATGGGAATGCGAAGCCGCCGACCGTATTCAAAAATTTTTCTTCGAAACGGCAAAAGGTGAAGAAAATTTCGCGCTCGAAATCGACGGAACGCCAACCGACTTGCCGATTCTTCATCCCGTCGGGCTTTTAGCGACCAACGCCGCCGCGTCACTTGCCGCGAAGGGTAAATACAAAGAATTCGCCGTGAAAAAATTCTGGGAAACCCCTCTGCGCACAGGCGACAGACGTTATTATGATAATTGCTTGTATTTGTTTGCGTTTTTAATGCTGAGCGGAAATTATAAGGTTTTTATGATGTAATCCTGAATATGTAAAGGGGTTTTAGCATGATGCGCATTGTCACCGAATCCGGCTTTTGTCATGGCGTGCAGGCGGCTATACATAGGGCCGACGGGCTTGCTGAGAACGTTTCGCGCGGCGAGCGGGTTTATTTATATGGCGATTTGGTAAACAATCGACATGTGATGACGGAATATTTGGCAAAAGGATTTCGCGTTGCGAACAATTCGGATGAAATTGAATCAGATTCGGTTGCGGTGATTCGGGCTCATGGAGTCGGGCGCGAAATTTATGCGGAGTTGGAAAAAAAAAATATTCAAATCGTGGATTGCACTTGTGTGAAAGTTAAAAGCATTCACGAGATTGTGGCGCAAAAGGATGCGCGAATTATAATCGTCGGCAAAAAAAATCATCCGGAAGTGATGGGCATTCTCGGGTGGTGCGGCGATGGCGTCGTTGTGGAAAAGGAAAATGAAATTGACGCGGCTATTCAAACCGCCGAGCCGATTTGCGTTGTCGCGCAAACGACTTGCAATAAGGATTTATGGGACAGGGCGGTGGAGATAATTAATTTGAAGAAACCCGATGCGGAAATTTTTAACACACTTTGCAATGTCACGGCACGAAGAATCGAAAACGCCGCGTTAATGGCAGCCGAATCCGATTGCATGATGGTAATCGGCGATGAAAAAAGCGCGAATTCGGTGGAGCTTTTCACGGCATGTAAGGCGGCGTGCGAGAATACATTTTTCGTTTCTTCATTGGAAGAACTTATCGACATCAAAATTTTCGGAAAAATCGGCATTGCGGGAAGCGCGTCCGCGCCTGCGGAAACAATCGAAAAAATTCACGATTTTCTTCTTTTCGCAAAATTTCACAGCCAAGTGAAGGAAGAAATCGAGACCTCATGCGATGAATATTTGAAAGATATAATTCATAACGCGAAAAACAAGCTGTTTGTCGAAGACGCGCTTCGCGATTTGTATAATCAAAACCGAGGCGGAAAGCGAATTCGCGGCATGATGATAAAACTCGGAGCGGAAATCGCGGCGGAAGACAAGTCCGCGTGTCCGCTCTCAGTCGCGCTTGCATACGAAATTTTTCAAACCGCGATTTTGATTCACGATGATATTATTGATAAAAGCGAAACACGACGCGGGAAAAAGACTATTCACATTGAATCGGACTCGCATTACGGATTAAGCCGCGCAATTTGCATCGGCGATTACGGATTATTCCTTGCAAATAAAATTCTGGCGGAATCGGAAATCGCGCCGGAAATTCTTGTGAAAATAATGCGTCTTTTTTCGGAAATTCAAATAAAAACCATCGAGGGCGAAATTATGGATGTTTTGTTGCCGTATTTTCCGACGGAAATCGGCGATGATTATTTTCAAACCGTTATTAATATTTACGAGTACAAAACGGCGTGGTACACATTGGCGGGACCGATTATGCTTGGCGCGATTTGCGGCGGCGCAAACGACGCATTGCTTGCGCGTTTGCGCGATATAACATTGCCGCTCGGCATGGCGTTTCAAATAAAGGACGATTTACTCGGCATTTTCGCAAGCGAAAAAGTTTTGGGCAAGCCGGCGATTTCGGATATTGCGGAAAAAAAGCAAACGGTTTTATATGGTTACGCGCATAAAAACGCAACGCCGCAACAACGAGAGATGATTGAAAAGATTTACGGCAATCCGCTCGCCGACGAAAACGACCAACAGGCAATTCGTGAAATCTTTACGGCAACGGGTGCAAAGAAACACGCGGAAGACGAAATAGAGCGTTTTTCGCAAATTGCGCTCGGCTTAATCCACGAGACGAATAATGCGCCGCTTCTGCGCGGGCTTGTTCACTATTTAACAACTCGGAGGTTCTGATGAAGCATATCGGCGTAATTATGGACGGAAACCGCCGTTGGGCGAAAACGCACAAACTGGAATTGTATCAGGGACATAACAAAGGCGCGGAGAGTTTCGGCAATATCTGCGACTGGTGCTTGCAGGAAAATATTCCGTATCTGACGGTTTACGCATTTTCAACCGAAAATTGGAAGCGCACCGACAAAGAAATCAAGCATCTTTTCGGCTTGATGGAAAAATATTTCCTTGAAGAAAAATCACGCTGCGTGGAAAAAGGCGTGAGAATTAAGTTAATCGGCGAACGTACGCGTTTTGATGCGCGCACGATGTCGATTATCAACAATATCGAAACCGCAACCGCCGAATGCAAAAAACTATATGTACAAGTCGCCCTGAGCTACGGCGGTCGCGATGAAATTGTTCGTGCCGCAAAAAAAATCGCCGCAGACAGCGCAAGCGGCGTAATAAAAAGTGATTCAATTACAGAAAGCATCTTTGAAAACTATCTCGACACCGCCGGAATTCCCGACGTTGACCTCGTAATTCGCACAGGCGGCGCAGAAAATCGCCGCCTAAGCAACTTCCTTCCGTGGCAGACAATTTATGCCGAACTCTTCTTCTCAGACCTGATGTGGCCCGAATTCACGCGCGAGGAATTCAACCGCGCACTGGAATATTATCGGTCGGTAAAACGCAAGCTGGGGACGTGAA
>JAIRVD010000070.1 GCA_031254075.1 Clostridiales bacterium | reverse complement strand
AGGTTATCTGATATTCTATAAATCTCCTCATTTAGACAGACTAACTTTGTTATTTACAACCAAATTCATTGTCAATCCAAATTTCGATATCTTTGGCGATATCGAGAATGGAAGCGTCGAGCGGGAAGCCGTAACCGTGGCAGCCTTTTTGGCATGGTTCGCCGAAGCGTTGGACTTCGCAGCCATGACCTTTGGAAATTCTCTCCTGCAATTGCGGTGAGAATTTTTTAATTACGTCGGAATATTTTTGAATATTTTTCGGTTTAATAATAATGCGATAGCCGGAACCGATTGATGAGAAGAAAGAGAATACTTCTTTGTTTTTATTGAAGTAAATATGCTGTGCGTCGGGGAATGAAAATTTGGGTCTGCAGGTTAAGCCCGCGCCGGTGTTGGGGCGGTGCAGTTTGCCGGCAAATTCCTGCACTTCGGCGGGAAGCTGACGTATGAATTCATTCATAATGGAATCGGCGTCGGGTTCTTCGTTTTTTATGACTTTGTAATCGCAGCGCAAAAACACTTCGGTATTATTTTTTATGTTGAGTTCTTTTTGCGCGGTTGCCATGGTTTTTAAGCCTGTAAGCACTGCGGGATTGTCGGGGTAAGTGATTTCGAGTGATTCTATTTTTTTTATATCGGGTTTTGGCATGTCGAGAATAATTCCTTCATAATAGAATCCACAGTCTTCAAGAAAGCGCAATGCTTCGATTATTTTTACGGAGGAAATTTTTGTGTTTGACCGATGTCCTTCGCTGTTTATTATAGGGGAAAGCATTTGCCAATCGCCGATTAAAAGCGCGTCGCCCGACGCGTTAAACTCGCCGTCATAACCGATGTTGAACAAAATACTTTTTACAATATTTATAAACGGAAACGCCGCAGAAAAACTTAAATGCGAATCGCTGCTTTTCGGCGGTTTATGGTACAAGTCGTTGTCGGCTGCCATTCTGTCGAAAAGCAAAAACAAAAAATCTCTGTACGCAACAACCCCGCCGCGAATTATTTCGTCAGACGCGATTCTTTTGAACATCGGTTTAATTTCATAATCTTCGGGAATTTCTTCCGGCAGAAGACTTTTCAAATATTCCGCCGCGTGTTTTAAATTTTTATGAAAACGCGATAAATCAATTTCTCTCTTGCCGAGTGATTCGATTTCGAAATTAAAATTGTGAATATAATAGGTCGTAATTTTTGTATTGTTTTCATACGCGCTTAAATAAAGAGCTTTATTGTTCGTCAATTCGCCCGTCCACTCGCCGCTCATCGAATGCCAAATATCCGGTGCGGCGTTTTTAATCGCGTTGCCGACCACGGGATAACCGTCGTTGTTAACTTGCCAATATAAATCGCCCTCGGCTCCGACGCGTTTCACTTCGGCAGAAAATTTTATTCGTACCTTATGCCCTTTGAATGCATTTAACTTAATCTGCGCAACATACCAAATTTTCGGTTTTACGATTTTCGAAACGCCGATTCTGTTCTCTTCGGGTAAATCCACCGTTTCGATTGAACCCGCGTGAAGCGGGAATTTTTTATTCATGTTCGTTCCCCTTTTCGTTTTTACACATTCAAACACACAGAATATGACTACGGCATGTCATATTTAATTTCCGAATAACTTTCCGCTTGAGCTTCCCACATTTCGGCGTATTTTCCGCCGGGTAACGTGAGCAGGCTTTCATGTGTGCCCGATTCCGCGATTTTGCCGTTATCCATTACGATGATTCTGTCGGCGATTCTTGCGGAACCCAGACGGTGCGTTACAAGAATCGCTATTTTGCTTTTCGTAAGCTCCGCGAAGCGCTTGTAGATTCGCGTTTCTTCCAACGGGTCGATTGCGGCGGTCGGTTCGTCGAGAACAATGAAATCGTGCGTTCGGAATAATCCGCGAGCGGTTGCGACGCGCTGCCATTGTCCGCCCGATATGTCGGTGCCGTCTAAGTCGCGCGACATAAGCGTTTCCAATCCGTTCGGAAAGGTTTTTTCGTCTTTGTGGTCAACATCGGCTTCGTCCATCGACGGAATTACGGAATTTTTTGATTTATATTCGCTGATTTTTATATTTTCTTCAAGCGTAAGCCCGTATTGCATGTAATTTTGAAAAACGCCCGACGATTTTGAAAACAGCGCATCGTCCGAAGTGTGCGCGGAATCCGTTCCGCCGATTGATACCGTGCCTTTGTCGGGCTTGTATAAACCGCACAGCAATTTTACCAAGGTGGTTTTTCCGCTACCGTTTTCGCCGACAAGCGCGATTGTTTCGCCCGGACGAACGGACAAAGTTACATCGTCAACGGCATTTTTTTCCGCACCCGCGTACGCAAATGAAATATTTTTCGCGGTAACGCCATGCGATTTAAAATCAGGCGGCGTGTTACTTCCCTGCGCCGTCGGAATTTCAATTACATTTATAAAATTATGAATTTTTCCGAGCTGTTCGGTTATATTGTGTTTTAAGTTCGCGAATAAATCCTCCGTTATGCCGAAAAGCATTCCTATTGAACCGAACACCGCCGCAAACGCGCCGACGGAAATTTCGCCGCGCATCAGTCCGCGAAACAGCAAAATCAAAATTCCGAGCCATCCGGCGGCTTTCAACCCGTTGATTACCAAATACATTGCCTGCACTTTATTTTGGTTATTCCACTCTTTTTGCGCAAGCAGTTCAAGCGTTTCCATAAATAATTTCTTGAAAAAATAATACGCTCCGAATAATCGTGTTTCTTTCAAAATCTTCAGTCCCGCAAGGCATTCGCTGTAATGCGCGTTTTGTCTGCGCAGCGGAGAAGATTCTTCTTCCAATTTTGCATAAAACTTCGCCTCAATAAATTGCCCCATAATTGACGGAACAAACGCAAGAAAAATCGCAAAAATTAAAATCGGCTGAGTGTTAAACAAAAACGCCGCCATAATCACAAAAAACGTGCCGTAAAAAAACACAATATTAAGCAAAAACCGATACATAAAACCCGAACCCAATATGCCGTAATCGCATTTTTCCAAATCGTCAAGCTTGACTTTATCCTCAAAAATCTGCGCGGGAAGCGTTTTGATTTTCGCGTGATACAACCGCCGCAGCCGAATATCCACAATATAGTACATAACATTTGTCATGATAAAATTAAAAGCTGAACCGGCGACTTGCTGAAAAATCATTACGCCCGTAACCATTACCGCACCAACGTACACGCTTCGCAAAATTCCGTCCCCCAAGGCAAGCTGTGCAAGCGCGTCATAAAGCCGTTGATTCACAGGCGCCGCAATACCGTATGAAACACCCATAAGCAGCGCCGAAACCATATAAATAACAGACCACACCGGCACCTCACCGAAAATCATGGGAACGATTCGACGCATTGCTTTGAATACGGACAATTCTTTCTTTTCCATTCCGGAAGCCCTCTTTCTCTCAAACCACGCTTAGGGACGCACGCGGCGGGTGGAGTAACCCCTTACACATACCAGCTTTGCTGGCTTTCAAACATTTCTGCATAAATTCCGTTTTGTGTCATGAGTTCCGCATGACTGCCTTGTTCTTTTACCTTGCCTTCGTCGATTACGAAAATTACATCGGCGAGTTTTGCGGAAGCGAGACGATGGCTTATGAAGATTGTCGTGGAGTTGCGGCTGATGGATTCGAACTGGGCGTAAACTTGGCTTTCGGCGACGGGGTCGAGTGCGGCGGTCGGTTCGTCGAGAATTTTCACCGGTGCGGGGCTTAGAATTGCGCGCGCGAAAGCAAGGCGTTGCCACTGTCCGCCGGATAGGTCAACTCCGTCTTCATGTGTTTTGCCTAAAAGGGTGTTTTTACCGTTTTTG
>JAIRVD010000062.1 GCA_031254075.1 Clostridiales bacterium | reverse complement strand
ATTCAAGGCACAATGGACGACGCGTTCATTGGAATAACGGGGAGGGATATCAGATGAGTGTTTTGTTAAAACGAAATATAAAAATGTATTTCAAGGATAAAATTAATTTTCTGCTTTCACTGCTTGCGATTTTCATTATTGTCGCGCTGTACGCGCTGTTTCTCGGAAATGTTTGGGGCGACGCCCAATTGCGCGCATTACCCGAAGCCGATGTTTTGCGCCAAAGCTGGCTGACGGCGGGAATTCTTGCCGTTTCAACGGTGACAACTTCAATGGGTGCGTTCGCTGTAATAGTTGACGACCGCGTGAAAAAAATCAATAAAGCATTCTACGCGTCGCCGATAAAAAGAAGATATATTACCGGCGGCTACATTTTCAGCGCGTTTATAATCAGCTTAATAATGACTGCCGTTTCCGCCGTTCTTCTCGGCATTCACTTAATCGCAATAGGCGGCTCACTGCCGACGCTTCCCGATTTTTTGAAAATTATCGGAATCGTTCTGCTTTCGGGAATTTCCGGCACCGCGATGGTCTGCTTCATTGTTTCATCGTTGAAGACTCACAGCGCGTTCGGCACCGCAAGCACAATAATGGGAACATTCATCGGCTTTCTTATGGGAATCTACCTGCCAATCGGCGTTCTGCCCGAAGCCGTTCAAACCGTAATAAAATTATTTCCGCCGTCACACGCCGCAATGCTTCTTCGCCGCGTGCTGATGCAAACGCCGATTGCGAATTCCTTCGAAGGCATCCCCGCCGAATATGTAAATCAATTTGAAGAATCAATGGGCGTGGTTTTCCGCTTCGGCGATTTTGAAATCACTCCGGTATTAAGCATAACCGCATTGATTGTTTGCTCACTGATTTTCTACGCGCTTGCAATTGTTAATATGCGGAAGCCCGGGAAATAACCACCGTATACGAATCGGGGTTCCAGCTTACATTCATTCCGATGCTTTCCAAAACGGGTCGGACAGGCATCATCATTGTGCCGTTTATGGCTTGCGCGGGAGCATCAAGGTTGTGATTTTCTCCGTTGACGGTGAAGACGAAGCTTTCGGGCGAAAGAATTATTGTTGAATCTCCGGTTAAAATCATTTGACGTGAATTCCACGTAACAACATATCCCATCATCTCAAAAATATCCTGAACCGGAACATAAATACGTCCGTCTAAATTTTTCGGCGGCTGTCCCGGAAATTCCACTTGCCGATTGTCAATTGTAACTTCTATTTTGATATCCGTGTTTTCCGCAGGGTAAAGAAACAAAGTGCCGTTTCGGTTGCCTGCTGAAATGCCGACTAAATCCAAAATGTCAGCACGATGAAATATTTCGCCGCGAATCAAATAACCTGGAATTTCGTGCAAAATGCCGTCTATATAAATGGTTTCGCTGTGCAAATACGCGGGAAGAAGACTGCTTTCCGACGGATAAAATACACATTCGCCGCCTACAGGTGTGTATTCGTTATTTGTGTTTAAAGCAAATTGACCGCCGAAAAATTCCACATCGAAAGCATCATGCAAAATATACGCTAAATCCCGAAGCCGAAAATAACTCATGTCGGAAATTATCAGCTCTTCGATTATGATGCTTCTGTCATTGGTACCGATTTCCCTGTGCGCAACTCTCGCAACGGTTTTCTCGGGCGGTAATGCGACAACAAACCTGACGCCGTAATAAGCCGCAATCGAGCGGTTAGTCCAATGAAGGGGATTATGAGTTAAATCAGGCCAAACATGTCCGCTCTCATGGTGAATGGGTTGAAAAGGCACCAATGTTAATGGCATTGCGGAAAATATTTCAACCTCCGCAAGCGAGCCGGTGCTGTTTTCAAGAAAATGTTGGCGCGTTCTGTGTTCTTCAAGAAAACGCTGCGGCAACCTGTTGCGCAAGTCGTTAAAAGTAAGCAGAGTGGTCGGAGTATTTTCATTTTTCCATGCTAACCCGCGATTTTCGGCTGACAATTCAATGCCAAAGCCGAAAGGAAGCGCCGCAATCCAAATGCATATACAAATTGCGCAAGTTGTTCTGTTAAATATTTCTTTTTTAAAATCAATTTTCTTTGAAAGCCAACCCAGCCAATATCCGATATTTCCGAAAATAAACCATATGTATGCAAAATAAACAATATTGCGCAGTTTCGGGTCGCCGCCGTATTGAAGCGCGTGGATGGGCGGCGCGTTTTGTGACGCAAAAAGCAAGAATGAAACGCCCGTAACAATCAAAGGAAAACGAAAATCAAAATTTATTCCTTTTACAATTCGCAACATTATCGGAATTGCCGCCACCAGCAACAGCAGAACCCCGGGGCTTGTCCAAACAATAATATCGTTAACGGCAAGACCAAGCGAAACAATAACCGTACGTACAACGTTTACAATTGAAAATGAAATTCCCGAAGCAAGTTCGCCGCGTACAGCATTACCCGGTGCGGCGGCGGAAATTATTAACCCTACAAGAGACGCAAAAGTAAAAATTGCGAAAGGCAAATATTTCTTTTTATTTTGAAAAACCGCATACAATAACAGCAAAGCATTGAGTTCAACGCTTAACAGCGCGGAAACAAAATTTCCGCCGCCTATAAAAAAGCAAAGAAACGTTATGGGAATAATTTTAAAAACCGAAATTTCTCCGTTTTTAAGCAGGCGTATTTGTAAAGTCAGATTAAACAATAGAAGAGAATAAAAAAAAGTGTAATAAACCGCGCCGTTGTACCAAAAAAAACCTTGCGCAATATGCGGAAGCCATTGAATTGAACAGGTTAATATCAAAATGCACGGCAGAAGCCAGTTTTCACCCAACAGTGTTTTGCACAAAAAAGCCGTGGAAATAATCAGCGCGAAAATGGTAAACAGCATAGTCAGCGGATAGGCATACGCGCCGAAAAGCACAGCGGGATGCGCGGAGAAAAGCGTAATTGCGGAATATGTACCCTGCCACTCGAAATAATTATCAAAAACAGTTCTGCCGACAGCTGTAAAAACATCAAAAAAATTTCCATTTTCTGCGGAATGCCTGACACTGCGCTGAATGTAATACTCAATCGGAACATCCGACTGCGGTCTGAAAGAGGACAAAGCCGAAAAAGTATAATCATCCAAACCCGGACGCGCATGAATACCAACCGCAACAATAGGCAAAAGACTTAAAATGAAAAGAAAGACGGGACAATGCCGCAATAATTTAAGCAACCTCCGAAAACCATCGCCTCGTCCGAATTTCAAACGCGCGTTGAAGCGTTCGCTTCGTTCGTCCGCTCGGTTGTATATTGCCATGGATGCACCCCTGTGTTTTTATGTAAATTATACACCAATCGAAAAAATTTTTCTTCTGTAAGCAAATTACTGCATT
>JAIRVD010000058.1 GCA_031254075.1 Clostridiales bacterium | reverse complement strand
AAGGGTAAATATTATGATATAAAGGCGTTGGTGCGATACCGTAGCGGAGAATTAATTTACATCGGCGCGACGCACGACGGCGAGTTATTGGAAACTCCCGACGGCGCGGTTTGGCACAGCAGTCATGTAGTAGCACCCGGTGAGCTTGAGAAAATTTTCATTAAGTGGAGCAGCGACATCGCGTCGGTCGCGATAAGTTCTTTTTCGGCATTGGAAAACGGGACCGGTTCGTTCAGTCAGTTCGGTGCGTTTGTGAGAATTCACAATGGCGAGCAGATTGTTGAAATTCACGCCGCAAACAAAGGCGCAAATCCGCGCAGTTACACCCTGTGTTTCTGTGAAGTTATTTTTGACAAAAAACCGAATATTTTCGACGTTTCAAACCTTGAGTCATACAGCAAGCCTTCTTCCGAAAAACGCATCGGTTACGAAGGCACCCGCGTTGTTATGGATGCAGGTCCACAGGGCCTGCCAAAATAAAAGGAGGAAAAAAAATGGCAGTCAGTCTTACAAAGGGTCAAAAAGTTGATTTGACCAAAACAAATCCCGGTTTAACAAAAATTTTAGTCGGCTTGGGCTGGGACACAAACAAATATGACGGAGGTTCGGACTTCGACCTTGATGCGGCGGCATTCTTGCTGGGCGAATCCGGAAAAGTAGCTGCCGACGGCGATTTCGTTTTCTACGGAAACGTAAAACACTCAAGCGGCGGCGTCGAACATTCGGGTGATAACCTCACCGGCGCAGGCGACGGCGACGACGAAGTCATCAAAATTGAGTTATCAAAAGTTCCCGCATCAGTCGCGAAAATTGATTTCACCGTTACAATCCACGACGCCGAAGAACGCAGACAAAACTTCGGTCAAGTCTCAAATGCTTACATCCGTATCGTTAACGAAGGCAACGGCACCGAATTGATTCGTTACGACCTCGGCGAAGATTATTCCATCGAAACCGCCGTAATCACAGCCGAACTCTACCGTAACGGCGCGGAATGGAAATTCAACGCAATCGGAAGCGGTTTTTCCGGCGGACTTAAATCACTTTGCCAGAACTTTGGCGTAAACATATAAAAATTAGGAGGCAGGAAAATGGCAATCAGTTTACAAAAAGGGCAAAAAGTTGACCTTACAAAGGGTAATGCGGGTCTCACCAAAATCATGATTGGCTTGGGCTGGGATACTAACAAATACGACGGCGGCTACGATTTCGACCTTGACGCATCAGCTTTCCTCGTCAGCGAAAACGGCAAGGTACCGTCAGATTCCGATTTCGTTTTCTACGGAAATCTCAAACACGCAAGCGGCTCCGTTGAACACACGGGCGACAACCTCACCGGCGAAGGCGAAGGCGACGACGAAGTCATCAACATCGACCTTTCAAAAGTCCCCGCAAATATCGCACGCATCGGCATCACCGTTACCATTCACGACCCCGACGTCCGCAGTCAAAACTTCGGCATGGTTTCCAACGCATACATTCACGTTGTAAACCCAAGTAACGGTTCCGAACTTATCCGCTACGACCTCGGCGAAGACTATTCGGTCGAAACCGCAGTAGTAGTAGCCGAAATCTATCGCCACGACACAGAATGGAAATTCAACGCAATAGGAAGCGGCTTCAAGGGCGGCTTACGCGCGTTGTGCTTAAATTACGGTGTAAACGTGTAGCATATATAAAAAGGGATTACGTTGTGGCGTAATCCCTTTTTTTTAATAAAAACATGAGAGGTGATTTAATTGGCAGTTGAGCTTAGAAAAGGTCAGAAGGTTAGTCTTGCTAAGTCGGCGCAGATTGGTGAGATATTGATTAATTTGAATTGGACGCAGGGAATTCCCAAGAAGACGTTTTTCGGCGGAACGAAGATACAGTCGATTGATTTGGATTTGGGTGCGTTTGTTGAATTGGCGGACGGACGGAGATTTTGTGTTCAGGCGCTCGGCAATTCGTTTGGCAGTGTTGACGCCGAGCCGTATGTAATGCTTGACGGCGACGACCGCACGGGCGAAGCGGCGGGCGGCGAGAATTTACGCGTTAACGGGCGGATGTTGAGCAATATCAAGAGGATGTTGGTGTTTACGTTTATTTATGAGGGCATTGCGAGCTGGCAACAGGCTGACGGCGTTGTGACGATAAAATATCCGGGCGGCGATGATATTATTGTAAAAATGGATGAATACGGCAGTCAACAGAAAATGTGTGCGATTGCGGCGATTGTGAACAATAACGGCGATTTATCGGTTGAAAAAATCGTCAGGTTTTTTGACGGACACCCGCAAATGGATAACGCGTTTGGTTGGGGATTCCGCTGGACTGCAGGGTCGAAATAAATGCAGATAAGTGAAATAGAATTGCTTCCGTACAGGGTGGGTGCTTTAATGTATGTGCCCGCCTTGAACACGGAAATCGGCGAAAAATTATGCAACGGCACGCTACCGAAATTGGATTCGCTTGCGTTTTGCATTGAGGATTCGGTAACGGATTTCGGCGTAGAGGCGGCTGAAACGCAGTTAGTTAAGACATTGGAATATATTTCGGCGAACAAGCCACAGCGTTTGCCGTTGCTGTTTGTAAGGGTAAGGAATTGCGCGCAATTAAAAAAACTTCCATCTTTTCTCGGGGGTTTAATCGGCTTGTTAACGGGTGTTATTCTGCCAAAATTTAATTTGTCGAACGCGGCGGAATATTGTTCGCTTGTCGGCGAAATTAATTCCGGAAACGCGCCGCTGTACATTATGCCAATTTTGGAAAGCCCGTGCATTTTGAATCTGGAGACAAGGAAACGCACGCTGATAAGCATTCGCGAGTTGCTTGACGGGTGCAGGGATTATGTGCTTAATGTTCGCGTCGGCGCGATGGATTTTTGCAAAATTCACGGTTTACGGAGAGCGGTTGACCAAAGCGTTTATGATATCGGCGTGGTGAGAGATGTGCTGACCGATATACTGACTGTTTTTTCTGCCAATTACGTTGTTTCCGCGCCTGTGTGGGAATACTTTAACGGTAACGACGCTTGGGCTGTCGGTCTGGAAAAAGAACTGCGCCTCGACATCGCAAACGGTTTTATCGGAAAAACCGTAATTCATCCGTCGCAATTACTGATTGTAAGAAAATTTCTTGCTCCGTTACGCGAAGATTTTAACGACGCAAAGGAAATTTTAAACTGGAAAGACGATTCGTTGGGCGTTGCAAAAAGCACCGCAGGCAATCGTATGAACGAAGTCGCAACGCATCAAAATTGGGCGAAAAAGATTCTTATTCTTTCCGAAATATACGGCGTGAGGGATGCTAATGAAAACACGTGTTTGGCTTAATCATTGGTTCAGCACGGCGTATTATATAATTGAATTGCTGAAGGAAGGCGAAGATTTCGTCATCGTCGGCAGTAACACTGACGACAATTGCGTCTATCGAACCGTTTGCGACGAATGGTTCACCGAGCCGTCGTTCGAAAGCAGCGACGAATACATCCAATTCTGCCTCGGCTTTTGCAAAAAACAAAAAATCGGCGTCTTCATTCCGCGTCGAAATATGCTTGCCGTTTCTAAAAGAATCGCCGACTTCGACGCAATCGGCGTTCGCGTACTGGTCGAACGCGACTACCCACTGATGAGCGAGTTAAGCGACAAAGTAAAAACCTATCAAATGTTTGAAAAAGCGCAAATCGGCAAAATCCCGCCGTATTTCGTTGTAAATTCCGTTGCGGAATATGAAAATGCCTACGCCAATCTGAAAACCCCGGAAAATCGCGTTTGCATAAAATTCGCCGTCGATGAAGGCGCGGTCAGCTTTCGCGTTATCGACGACCAAATGGAATTCAACCTTAAAACAAATGTCGGCGCGAAAATTTCATACGAAAATTCCATAAACGCCCTGCGCAAACTCGAAAACTTTCCCGACTTACTCGTTCTCCCCTATCTCTCAGACACCGAAGTCAGCGTCGATTGCCTTTCCATGCCTTCGGGAAATCATATTATAATTCCGCGCTACAAATCATGGACCCGCAGCGAAACCATTAAATATGAAGATGAAATCGTTAACACTTGCAAATTATTTTTGGACAAGTTTCCGCTTAGTTTCCCCTGCAATTTGCAATTTAAATACGAAAACGATACCCCGTTCCTTCTGGAAATAAACGCAAGAATGTCCGGCGGCATCCAATTCTCTTGCATGGCAGGCGGAGTTAATATTCCGAATATTGCCGTTAATCGGTTGCTCGGCATTGAAAAAAACGCGGTTGTGAACCAAGTTGAGCGAATTGTTACATATATAGAAAAACCTTTACTTTTACAAATTTAGCGTTTTTTTACATTTTTCGTGCTTTTTTCGTGTTGAAGAAATCAGAGTGGTCATTTCATCAACGGAGAAGATA
>JAIRVD010000004.1 GCA_031254075.1 Clostridiales bacterium | reverse complement strand
CGTCACAAATTTTTCTCGCCCTATCTCAGCCCGCGCAAAAAATCCACCGCAAGCATTCTTTTTTTGCCTGCGGGTTGAAGTTCTGTTATGCGGATTGCACCGTCGGCGGTTTTGAAAATCATTGCGCCGGATGGGGATAAATTTCCGGCATCTTCGGCATTCCAAATTTTCAGCGTTTGCCCGTTGTGCGTGGTAAAGCACCCCGGCCACGGGTCGAATGCGCGTATTTTATTTAGAATTTTTTCGGTAGAATCGTTCCAATCAATTTCGCCGTCTTCTTTTTTGATAAGCGGCGAGTGGGATGCGAGGGAATTGTTTTGCGGGGTGCGTGTTGCTGTGCCGTTTTCGATTTGCGTGAGGGTTTCGAGCAGAAGCTCCGCTCCAAGTTGCGACATTCTGTCGTGCAGTTGCGGGAAGTGTTCTTCGCGGGAGATTTGCAGGGATTTTTGCGAAATAATATCGCCCGTGTCTATGCCCGTGTCCATGTGCATTATTGTGATTCCGGTTTCGTTATCGCCGTTAAGCAGCGCGGAATGAATCGGCGATGCGCCGCGATATTTCGGGAGCAACGACGCGTGAACATTAACGCAACCATGCGGCGGCATTGCCAGAACGCCCTTAGGCAAAAGCAATCCGTATGCGACAACAACAAAAATATCCGCGCCGAAACTTGCGAGTTCTGCGCGGATTTCTTTTGATTCTGAAATTTTCAATGTCTCGGGCTGAAAAACGGGAATGCCGTATTCCGTCGCCGCAACCTTAACCGGGCTTGCGGCAAGCTTATGTCCGCGTCCCGACGGACGGTCGGGCTGCGTGAAAACTCCAATAACCTCGTGCTTCGTCACAAGCGCGTTAAGGCAAGGCACGGCAAACATCGGTGTTCCCATAAAAATTATTTTCACGGCAAAAGCCCCTCTATCGGCGTCTGGTCCCCGTATAAACGCCTTGCTTTTTTAGTTTTCTTTCGGCTATGCGTTTTTTGCGTGCGCGTTTGCGTGCGCGCATCTGTTCTTCGTTAATCATTTGGATGTTGGTTGCTTTGTCGATGAAGAGGACACCGTCGAGATGGTCGATTTCGTGGCACATTATTGATGTAAGAAAATCGTCGGCTTCGATTGTTTTTTCTTCGCCTTCGCGGTTTAGGGCTTTTACGGTAATTTCTCGCGGACGTGTAACGTCGCCGCAACGTCCCGGTATCGAAAGGCAGGCTTCGTTACAAACCTGTTCGCCTTCTTCTTCGATTATTTCCGGATTAATCAGTTCATATAGTTCGTCCTCGAAATCAATTACAACGATGCGCTTTAACGTTCCGATTTGCGGTGCGGCAATGCCCACGGCGTCAAGCTGGGTCAGGGTTTGCCTCATATCGTCAAGAAGTTCGATAATTGCCGGGTTAATTTCATTCACTATTTTGCATTTCTTTTTGAGTATTTCGTCGCCCTCTTTACGAACGGTTCGCAAGCCCATTAAATTCACTCCATCATCTTCGGGTCTGTTAAATCATTTTATGGCGTTTCATGGTTGTTGTTCGAAGTCAATTATCTGAAAGAGCCGCACCGACGGCTGTCGCGAAAATTGCTTTTTCGGGAATATGAAATCTTACGGGGTGTATTTTCGCGAGGGTATCGAAAACGGTTGAGGCATGTTCAATTGATGAAAGGGTGCCGATTAAAACGATGTCTTTTATGTTGCTGCCAAGTGTCGCGAAAACCGCCATCATGCCGATACTTTCAAAAATCATATTAATAAAACCCAAAACGAAATCGGCGGGTTTCGCGTTGTCACGCAGATTACCAAAATTTGAAACGGTAGTTTCGGGCGGCAGATTTCCGATTTTTTCGCGTGAGATGTCGCGCAGACACAGGTCAATCGCACTTAAATCGCCGGTTTTTGCGATTTCGGTAATTCCCGCATAACTGTGAACACCCGCGAAGCGTTCCGATAAATTTAAAAGCATACCGCCGCCCACACCGCTTCCGCCTAAGTGGGTAATTTTACTTCGCTCGGCTTTTACGATGGCTGTTCCCGTACCGACGCTTACAATAAAAGCTTCTGAAAGCTCGGCAAGTTTCAACCCGCCGAGCCCAATTGCGATAAATTCGTTAACACGCGTAGTCGGAATATCATACATGCCTTTTTCAAGATATGACGCACCAACGCCCGTCACAATAATTTTTTTTATATCTCCCATTCGCAAGCCGTATTCGGTGGTGAATTTTCCGAACGCGCCGAAAGCGGATGTAATTTGATCGCTCGCGTCTACTTGAAGCATTCCGAAACATTCGGAATTTTCAAATCCCACGATTTTTGTGGTAGAGCCACCAACGTCTATTCCTAAAATGATACTCATTTTGCCAATTCACAACCTCGTTCAAAAGCACGCTTGTTTACATCCCAAAAATTTTGTTTAACTTCCGATTCAATTATTTTGTTCCATTCGATACTGCCAAGTCCCGCTTTTGTAACCGCGGCACCAAGCAGAAGCAAGTTCATGGTGATTACCCCGCCATGTGCCGCGGATTCGTTAAAACCGTCTATCTCAAATATGTCGGAATATCCGCGCAAAGCGTTAAGTAAATCATTTGAATAGACGGCACTTCCTATTAATACAGGCATGGGCTTTATTTTATAATTGTTGACAATCAATAATCCGTCCGGCTTTTTGTATTCAAGCCATCTTACGGCTTCCATCAGTTCAAAAGCCACAAGCAAATCCGCACCGCCAAGTTCAATTACAGGCGACTGTACACGCTCCCCGTAGCGCACATGAGTGGAAACGGAACCCCCGCGCTGGCTCATACCGTGTATTTCGCTCATCTTTACATCATAACCGGCGCTCAACAGCCCGGAAGTTATTATCTTGCCGGCAAGAATGGTTCCTTGTCCGCCAACCCCCACCAATAAAATAGATTTAGTCACCGTTCTCACTCCTTTGCTTTATGGCTTTAAGGGGACAAACTTGTTCGCAAACACCACAGCCCGTGCATTGAACGGGGTTTATTACAACTGTATTTTTATCTGCCGATATTGCAGGGCATCCGCAACGCAGACACAGTTTACATGCAGTGCATTTTTCGGAAACCTCAAACTTATCCAAAGCCGGATATTTTTCTTTATCGTCAGATTTTTTAAGAACACAGGGCCATTTTGTTATGATGACAGAAGGCCCGTCATGAGCAAGTGCCTTATCCAGCGCGGCGTTAACTTCACTAAGATTGTTCGGGTTAACCGTTATGACCGGTGTTATACCGCAGGCTTCGGCAATCTTTGCTATGTCTAACTCGGGAGTTTTATTTCCGCGCGCGTCTTTACCGGTGCCGGGATGTTCCTGTCCCCCGGTCATTCCGGTTGTGCGGTTGTCTAAGATTATGCAAACGGTATTGCTTCCGTTATATGCAACTTCTATAAGGGAGTTGATTCCTGTATGGAAAAACGTACTGTCACCCAAAACACCCACGGCGCGAGTCTTATTGTCAGTTCCGGAAGCGGCGAGGGCGCGGTTAAAGCCGTGACCGATACTGAAAGCACCGCCCATGCAAACACAGGAATCCATTGCGTTAAACGGCGGCGCGAAACCTAATGTGTAACAACCTATATCGCCGGTAACAACCAAGTCTTTACGTTTAGCTAACTCATAAAAGAAACCTCTGTGCGGACAACCCGCGCAAAGAGCCGGAGGGCGCGGGACGACAGGGCTTCTGTCATACTCTACTGTCGGAGGTATGTCCAAACCTATACAGCGGCGCAGTACATCGGGTGTCATTTCACCGTATTTCGGCAATACATCCTTCAATTTATCTGCAAATCCCTGTGCCTTTACCCATGTTTTCAAATACGGGTCATTTTCTTCAATTACATAGAACCCGTCAACCGTTCCTACAAATTCTTTCAATATATTATCGGGCAACGGATGGGTAAAGCCCATATCAAGATAAGTAACGCTGTCTCCGAAAATTTCACGTGCATAATGACGGCATACACCGGAAGCAATAACGCCTGTTTTCCCGCCCTTTGTAATAAAGTTAAGCGGTGATTTTTCAATATGTGCTTTTAAATCATTCATACGTTTTTCAACAACTGCCCTGCGCTGTCTGGCGTTAGCCGGAACCATTACATATTTTGAAGCATCCTTAACATAGGGCTTAACCGCCTGTTCAGCGCGTTCGCCGCATTCAACGATGCTTTTTGAGTGGCAGACGCGAGTTGTCATTCGCACGAAAACCGGTGTATCAAACATCTCGCTTAATGCGAAAGCTTCTTTTACCATATTTAAACATTCTTGGCTGTTTGCGGGTTCAAACATTGGTACTTTCGCACTTTGAGCATACCAGCGGCTGTCCTGTTCGTTCTGCGATGAATGCTGTCCGGGTTCGTCGGCTACGATGATTACCGCACCGCCGTTAACGCCCGTGTATACGAAAGTGAAAAGCGGGTCGGCAGCAACATTAAGCCCCACATGCTTCAAGGATGCAATTGCCCGTACACCCGCCATTGATGCGCCGATAACAACCTCTAATGAGACTTTCTCATTCGGTGCCCATTCGGCGTAAATTTCCTTGTATCCGGCAAGATTAGCCAATATTTCCGAGCTTGGCGTACCCGGATATGCCGAAGCCAATACAACGCCCGCTTCAAATGCCCCTCGGGCTATCGCTTCATTTCCTGTCAGAAGCTGTTTCATGGTATCGTCCTTCCAAGAAAATTCAATGATTTTCTAAAAA
>JAIRVD010000373.1 GCA_031254075.1 Clostridiales bacterium | reverse complement strand
CGCATTGCGCCGATTGTGGCAAGGGATGTTTTCATGAAATGGATTGAGATTGCGAAATTGGAGATATCGTTTGCTTCGAGTTGGTCTTGCAGTTTTTCACATTTGGGTTTGAAATTTTTGTGGAAATCTTCGATGGTTTCTTTATAGAGTTTTTCGTTGCCTGCAAAACGATTCAAGCCGATTTCGGTGTTGATTTCGGAAATTTTTGCGATATCGGAAAGAATGCTTTCGGGTTTTTCTTTCGGTTTTTCGGGTACGGGCATTTCGTCGGTGATTTTATCGGGCGGAAGCCATTCTATTAGGATATTGCGCATTTCCTTTACGTTGATTGGCTTTGGCAGATAGCCGTTAAAGCCGTGCGAAAGAAACATCTCGCGCGCGCCCTCAATGGTGGTCGCGGTAAGCGCGACTATCGGAAGCAAACGGAATTTTCCGCCGAGTTTTCGAATTTTTTCGGTGGCAACAACGCCGTCCATATGCGGCATCATGTGGTCCATGAAAACGATATCGAAGTCTTCCCGTTGCACGGAGTCGATTGCCGCCTGTCCCGACATTACGGTTTTCGCGGCTATTTTATAGATTCCGAGCAAACCGCACGCAACTTTCAAATTGAAATCATTATCGTCAACGACAAGGACATTCGCGTTCGGCGCGAATAATTTTTTATGCTTATCTTCATCATGTGAAATTTTTTCTTCGCCGCCGACAATCGGAATTGAAATTTTAAAAGTCGTCCCGGCACCGTCTTCGCTTTCGACAGAAATTGTGCCGTCCATCAGCTCCACAAAGGATTTGGTAATGGAAAGCCCCAAGCCCGTGCCGACGATTGCGCGATTTTTCAATTGGGCGTAAACGTCAAAAATTTTCGGCAAATCAATTTTGTTGATTCCTCTGCCGGTGTCTTGTATTTCAAACGAAATCTTGTTTTTCTCGCCGAAAACCGAAAGGCGCACAAACCCGCTGTCCGTAAATTTCACGGCGTTTTGGCACAGCGTAAGTAAAATTTGCTTCAGGCGTATATGGTCGCCGAACAAGTGATTCGGCAATTCACCGCCTTCTTTAAAAATAAAGTTGATGCCTCTTTTTTCCGCAAGATACGTGACCGTCGTAACAACGCTTCCGATAAATGTGCGGAAATTATAGTCCACCGGCGTCAGCACAAATTTTCCTATTTCGATTTTCGAAAGGTCGATTAAATCGCTTAAAATCGTAAGCAATGTTTGCGCGGAAGAATTTATATCGTTAACAAAACCCATTTGCTGATTATTCAGAGGCTCGTGCTGGAGAAGCTCGGTCATGCCGATGATTGCGTTCATCGGCGTGCGAATTTCGTGTGACATTCCGGCAAGGAACGAGGATTTAATTTTATTCGCTTCATCGGAATGCAATTTTGCCAAATGCGTTTCAATTCTTTTCAGCAGCAGCGGCGCGGAAAACGGTTTGTAAATATAATCAAGCGCGCCGAGTTCCAAGCCCTTGAGTTCGCTCGCCTCATCTGACATCGCTGTTAAGAATATCACCTGAATGTTCGACAAACGCGTGTCGGCTTTTAATTTTTTAATCGCCTCAAATCCGTTAATGTCCGGCATGTCAACGTCAAGCAGAATCATCTGCGGCAAAATTTTCTCCAAAATCTCAAACATTTTAACGGCAGACGGCGCGGGATAAACTTCGTAGTGCGCTTTCAAAATATCCCTGCCGATTGTCAAACTCGCCATGTTATCGTCAACCAAAATAATTTTTTTCCGTTCGGTCTCGTTCATTTCAAAAACCTCCGTTAAAGCAGTTTGCCCTGCATATTTTTTACGAAAAAATTTTTTCGAGCCGCGTTTTTAATTCCAGCAGTTCTTTCAAAAGCGAGGGAAAATGTTTCTTGCAGAATTCCAAATCATCGGATGCGGATGCGTCTTCCAATGCGCCGGCTTTATCGGAAGTGCCCGTAATTCCTAAAATCGCGAGTTCCGCCTTCATAGTATGTGTTGCGATTCTGAAATCTTTCATACTTTTACGCTGCAACGAGCTTTGCAGATTTTCAATTTCATGCGGCAGTTCTTCGAAAAATACGCCGACTGTTTCGATATACATGCTCTCGTCATTTGAAAATCTGCGCAACGCGTCGGCGATGTTTGTGTCGGGTATTTTTCGCATCGCGCTCATTGCATCGGTTTCAGTGGAATTGTGGGTCGAGTCCTCAATGACGGAATCGGAATCTTCTTCCTTTATTTTTCCCGACGGCAAATAAATTTTCAGAATTTGAATTAAATCTGAAAGTTCAATCGGCTTGGAAATAAAATCGTCAAAGCCGTTTGATAAAAACATTTCACGAACGCCTTGAATCGCGTTTGCCGTAAGCGCAATGATTTTTAATTCTTCGAACTTTCCGCCGAGATTACGTATGGCATTTGTGGTTTCGACGCCGTCCATGTCGGGCATCATATGGTCCATGAAAACGATTTCGTAGTCTTTTTCCTGAACTTTTCGAATCGCTTCCTCGCCGGAAGAAGCAACATCGGGTTCAATTCCGAACATTCGCAGCAATCCGCCTGCCACGCGCAAATTCATTTCGTTATCGTCAACCACAAAAATTTTCGCATCGGGCGCTTGAAGAATTATTCGTGTATCGACCGAAATTTTAATGTTTTCCGCGTTCCCCTCAACGAAAGGCAACACAATCGTAAACGTCGTACCTTCACCGTACACGCTGTCAACGGAAATTTCTCCGCCCATCAGTTCAACGAACGAATTACTAATCGTAAGCCCAAGTCCGGTGCCGACAATGTTACGGTTTTTCAAAGTATCCGCCTGCGAAAACGCTGTGAAAAGCTTCGGCAGAGCGTCCTTGCTAATGCCGACTCCGGTGTCGGAAATTCTCAAAAAAATTTTTTTACTGTCAGACGAAACATGCAATTTCACATGCCCCTTATTTGTAAATTTCATTGCGTTGCCGCAAATATTAGTTAATATCTGACGAATTTTTATATCATCGCCCAATAAATATTGCGGGATTTCGCCCTCTTCTTCCAAAATAAATCGAATACTTTTCTGCGCCGCAATCATTTCAAAGCTGCGCGATAGATTTTCCAATAATTTTTTAAAATCATAATCCGTCGGAATCAATTCAATTTTACCCGCTTCTATTTTTGAAAAATCCAAAATGCTGTTGATTATTCCGAGAAGCGCGTGTGACGATGTGTTTATGTCATTTAAGTAACTTCTGTTTTGCTCGGACTGCGGCGCGTTTAGCATCAACTCTGTCAAGCCGATGATTGCGTTCATCGGTGTGCGGATTTCATGCGACATATTCGCAAGAAAAAGGCTTTTCGATTCCGATGCGGTTTTTAGTTCAGCCATTAAATCAAAAACACGAAGCTGATGCGATATTCGCCGCAATAACACCGGTGCCGAAAAAGGCTTTGAAACAAATTCTACCGCGCCCAAGTCGAAACCCTTTGTCTCACTGTGTTCATCGCTTTTCGATGTCAAAAGAATCACCGAAATATTCGAGTATTCCGAATGCGACTTTAACTTTTTCAAAACCTCATAGCCGTTCATTTCAGGCATTTCAATATCCAATAAAATTAATGCAGGCGTAATATTCTCCAAAATCTCAAACAATTTAGCTCCCGACGGCGCAGGATAAACTTGGTAAAATTCCTTTAACAAATCCCGCCCCATTCGAAGATTTGTCATATCATCGTCTACCAATACTATTTTATGGCGAATGACATCCATTGTTACGCCCCCAATCTTTCGATTATTTCCTTGAAATTCATCTTTTCTACGTTTTCACGCAGCCATGTGACGAGGTCATCGTCGGATTTGTATTTGAATTTTTCGATTACCGCAAGTGCGTTATCCACTTCATCAATGTCATATGATTTACACGCCGCGAGCAAATTCGCCAACGCATCGGCATCGGGCTTGTCTTTTACGGGAAATTGATTATACTCATCAATTTCCGAAAATGTTTTCTCCAAGTCATCGATTAACTTACATAATTCTTTTAAGAAATTTTTATTGTGAACGGAAACAAATTCATAATCGCCCGCGTTTGCATTTAATTCAAGCTGCTCGGCAAGGTCGCCGATTTTTTCCGCGAAAATTCCTCTGCTCGCACCCTTTATTGCGTGAACGGTAATGGCGTAATTATGCAAATCACATTCGCGCGGTTCGCTGATTGAATTCAGATATTTTTTCGTTGACACAGCATAAGTGCGTAGAATTTTGTAATATGTTTCTTCATCGCCCAAAAAGCGTTCAATGCCCGCTTCGATGTCCAGTCCGTTTATTTGGGGCAAAACTTTTTTTTCTTCCGAAATTATTTCTTCTTCCGTAAAAATTTCCTCTTTACTTTTATCCCTCACCCATCGCCGCAGAACTTCGTCCAAGCGAGAAAGTTCTATCGGCTTAGTTAAAAAAGCTTGGAAACCCTTGCTTAAAAAAATCGCTTCGTTTCCGGTGAGCGCGTTGGCAGTAAGCGCGATTATCGTAATATTTTTGCCCGTATCGAGTAAACGTATCGCCTGCATGGTTTCGATTCCATCCATACCGGGCATCATGTAATCCAAGAAAACCGCGTCATATCGCGTGCCGCCACGAATCGCGTTTACGGCCTTTTCGCCGCTGTCCACGCAGTCGATTGTCATTTTATACGGCTTCATCAAGCCCTTTGCTACCATTAAATTTGTTTCGTTGTCGTCAACAATCAGCACACGCGCATACGAAAGATTCACTCTTTCAATGACCGAGCCGCGTCTTTCGTCAGAAAACCGAAATGTTTTCAGGCTTTCGACGGTTTGCTTGCCGATACACACGTCAGAAACAAACTTCTGCTGAATTTTTACCGTAAAAACGCTGCCCTTTCCGTATTCGCTTTCGACGGAAATGCTTCCGCCCATCATTTCTGCGAGCCTTTTTGTAATCGAAAGCCCGAGCCCGGTACCTTCGATTTTGTGATTTGTTTGCACATCCAACTGCGAATAATTTACGAAAAGCTTCTTTAATTCTTCCTGCCGAATTCCACGCCCCGTGTCACTTATTTGAATTGTCATCCAAACATTATTTTCACTAAAAGCATTTTCGACTGAAAGTTCAACTCTGCCCTCGTTTGTGTATTTGATTGCGTTTGAAAGAAGATTATTCATAATTTGCCGAACGCGTAACTCGTCGCCACAGAGCCGCGCGAATAAACTTTCATCAATTGATAATGCAAATTCAATCGGCTTGTCCGACATTCGCATGATGTTTTGCGAAATCGTATCGTTTATTAAACTCGGAACATCGTATTCCGACGTAACAAGCTCGAGTCGCCCCGCCTCTATTTTCGAAATATCCAAAATATCGTTGACCGTATTAAGCAAAACATCGCCCGCATTGTGAATTTTTTGCAGATTGTGCAAATCTTCTTCGCAAAGGCGTCCGGCGTTTAAGGTTAATTGCGACAGACCGATGATTGCGTTAAGCGGCGTTCGCATTTCGTGGCTCATGCTTGCGAGAAAATCTGTTTTTGCGCTGTTTGCTTTTTGCAAATTCAAAGTCATTTCGTTTCGAAGAAGCGCGTTCGCAATCGCGATTCCGCCTGAGCGCAGAATAAATTCTTCGTTTGGTGTAAATAATCGTTCGGAATGGCAGTTGTCAAAACCGACAAATCCCCAAAATTTTTCATGCAAAAAAACGGGCGCAACATAAATTGATAAAATCCCCTGCGGCGAAAGTTGGTCAATCGACGCGGGCGACATATCGCGAACAATGCTGTTAATCGTTTTCCCGGCAGAAAGAATCGGCTCCCACTCGGGAATATTTTCGTCATACGGAATGTCAACTGTGTATTCGTTGTCCTGCTGTGGCTCGGCTCCCTCCGACCATTCCTGAACCTGCGTGCAATAAAGTCTGTCGCCGACCATGTGGTTCTTCCAAATATAAACTCGGTCGGCGCCAACCGCCTCCGCCATCATGCCCATGCAACGGAATAAATCGTCAGCGAAGAAATCAATTTCAGTTTTTAATAAAATTTCCGTTACATTATTCAACGTTTTCAAAAGATAATCTCTTTTTATTGTTTGCCGAATCATTTCCTTTTGCTCAAGCAAACGCTCGTGACGATTAACAGCACTGCTCATCATTAAACTCACGTGACGAAGAATATTTATTTCGTTTTCCGCAAATGCGCGCTCACGTTCGCAATCGTCTAATCTGAAAAATCCCCAAAATTTCTTCTTTAAAAATAACGGAATGATTACAATGGATTTTATTTCATACGCGTTTAAAAACTCTTGGTCTTCGGGCGGAAGTTGCGAAAACGGCGCACTGATATATTCGCCGCGCAAAAACATGGCTTCCCATTCGGATTTATCACGATACGGGAATTTTAATCCGGTCGGAACGGGCGCGGCTTTTTTTCCGATTTCGCTCAGCCATTCATACGCAAGAACGAAATGCAATAATCCGTCAATCGTTTCGTTTCGCCAAATTTGTATGCGGTCGCCGTCCACGGCGCGTCCGATTAGCTCCATGCTTTCCGTCAGCGTCGCTTCGATATTTGTTTCATCGCCCGTTATCAACAGAATTTCAGCCGCGCGTGTGATTAAATTTTCCATAATTTATCAACTATCTCCTTGAAATTCATTTGACTTACGTTTTCTCTGAGCCAAAGAACAAGTTCGCCGTCGGATTCATATTTGAACTTTTCCAATTCTGCCATCGTGTCGTCAACGCCGTCCATATCGTAATCATTACACGCGTCGTGAAGTTTTAATAATAATTCGCGATTCGGTTTTTCTTTTTTCGGTTTTGCGTTTTCTTTTTCAATAATCATCTCATTAAGTGAAAGAATTAATTTGCGGACGTCACGTAAAAATTCTTCGTTATGTGAAATTACATATTTAAAATCGCCGCTCTTTGCCGCGCGTTCCAATTCTTCCGCCTTGTCGCCAATCGCGTCGGCTTTGATTCCTCGGCTCGAACCCTTGATTCCGTGAATAATCGTTGCGTATTCCGTCAATGTTTCTTCCGTTACTTCTTTGATTGCCTCAAGCAGTTTCGGCGTGTTAAACGCATACGAACGTAAAACATCCAAAAAAATTTCTTCGTCGCCGCCGAATTTTGCCAAACCTTTTTTCATATCAATTGCGAGAACTGTTCCTTCGCCAATCCATTTTCGAATTACCTCATCAAGGCGGTCAGAATCAATCGGTTTTGTAAGAAAATCGGCAAAACCCGCATTAATAAAAATTTCTTCATTACCTGAAATTGCGTTTGCGGTCAGCGCAATGATTGGCGTGTTCGCCGCCGCGTCGATTTCGCGAATGCGCCGCGCTGTTTCTAAGCCGTCCATATCGGGCATCATTTGGTCCATGAAAATTGCATCGTATTTTTGCTTTTTAACCGCGGCGATTGCCTGTCTGCCGCTTAACACGGTGTCCGCTTGCATCCCGTAAGGCTTTAACAGTCCCCTCGCAACATCAAGATTTGTCGGAATATCATCTACGATAAGCACACGCGCGTTCGGCAGCTTTACGCAGTCGAGCTGCGAATGACGGTCGCGCCTGTCGTCGGCATATCTAAGATTTTTTAGGCTTTCCGCGGTTTCACGTCCGATATAATCATACGAAACCAAGCCCTGCAGAATGCTTACATTAAATACGCTACCCTTTCCGTATTCGCTTATTACGGAAATCGAACCGTCCATCATATCAACAAGTTTTTTCGTAAGCGGAAGCCCAAGCCCCGTGCCTTCGATTCTGCGTGTTTTTCCGGCGTCAAGTTGCGTATAATCTGTAAATAATTTATCAATATCCTGCGGACGAATGCCGATTCCGGTAGCGCTCACCTTTATATTCATACGAACTTTTTTATGCTCGCGCACACATTTTACGGAAAGAATCACTCTGCCCTCGCGAGTATATTTAATCGCGTTTGAAAGCAGATTATTTAAGATTTGCCGCACGCGTAATTCGTCGCCGTGAAGATGCGCAAACATTGTTTCGTCGATGTCTAAAATTAATTCAATTTTCTTTTCTCCGATTAGCATTGAGTTTTGTGTAACCGTGTCGTTAATTACACTCGGCGTGGAATATTCCACCGTAACAAGTTCCATTTTCCCGGCTTCTATTTTTGAAATATCCAAAATATCGTTGACCGTGTTTAGTAATAATTTTCCGGCATTGTATATTTTTTCTAAATTTCCTCGGCATGTTTCGCAATTGACGTCATCATAATCCAGGTTCATTTCCGACAAACCGATTACCGCGTTTAACGGCGTTCGCATTTCATGGCTCATTTTTGCGAGAAATTCGCTTTTCGCGTTGTTAGCGCGCTTTGCATCTTCATGCGCTTCACGTAATTTTTCCGCCTGCTCGTCTCGATTAATCGCGTTCGCCATCATTAAACTCGTCGAGCGCAAAACATTTATTTCATCATCGGTGAATGCCCGCTCATTCACGCAGTCGTCCAGACTGAAAAATCCCCAATAACTCTCGTTTATAAACAACGGAATTATTACTATTGACTTAATGTCATATTCTTTTAAAAAATCCTTGTCATCGTCGGGCAATTCCGAAAGCGGCGAATTTAGGGTTCCGCCGTGCGCAACCCTGTTTTCCCATTCGGGAACATCGCTGTACGTAAAGCTTAACCCGATTGGAACATCTGCTTTCTGCTTGCCGACTTCACTCAGCCATTGATATGTATGCACAAAACGGATTTCTCCGTTCAACGTTTCATTACGCCAAATCTGAACACGGTCGGCTTCAACCGCGCGCCCGACAACGCCCATGCTTTCCGTCAGCAACACTTCAATTCCTTCCTCTGCGGAACCAAGCATAATTTCCGCCGTGCGGTTTCCCGTACTCAGCAATTTGTCGCGTTGCCTTATAATTTCCATCATTTGCTTATGTTCGCGTAAATCCCGCGTGTATCCCGCCACAACAAAATCATTGCCATACAGCACCCGCACAAGCTTTACTTCCGACGGCACAAGCGTTCCGTCAAGCGTTTGATGCATCCATTCAACCGTCAAACTGCCCTCGTCAAACGCCCGCGTTAAATATTCAATCGCTTTTTCCTTCGAGTTGCTTCCGTCGGGCTGAAACTCCGGCGATAATTCAAAATACCGCTCCGCGAATTCCTTCCTGTCCTTAACGCCAAACAGCCGCAAAGATT
>JAIRVD010000369.1 GCA_031254075.1 Clostridiales bacterium | reverse complement strand
TTATGAATACGCTACAGGGATAAGCACTACACGGCTCTGTGTTCGGTATACATCTCTTGAGATATGTGTACGGCTTATCATGTTTTCATCTTCATCATAAATAACGCGGTATGTGTTCCTTATAAAACCGTTTCGTCCCGCAAAAAAAATTTCTTCACCTTCCGGTATGTTTTCGTCTTCCCGATAGACGGTTTCATACGGAACCGTAGTTGTTTCGTATTCAAATCTGATGATGTAATCATCTGTGCGCGTACCGATAAGCCGAGTTGTCATACTGCGTCCGTCAAACTCAATTTCAATTCTTATCGGGTAGTCCGTATTGTTTTTGAATTGCAAATCAATCGCGCCGTAAGAAATGGCGGCATCATGCCCAAGCGGCAGATACGTAATCGGAAGCGTGTGCGCACGCCTTGCGATTACTTCAAGGTTTGAATACAGCACATTGTCATATAAATTTGATGCAACTTGGCAAATCCCGCCGCCGATTACGTCAACCAGTTCCCCGTCTATAAATCCCCCCGCCATACGGAATCCAAGTGCTTGCGTACGCCTCGGCACGATTTCATTAAAGGAAAAAGTATCGCCGGGATTAAGAACAAATCCGTCTATATAGGAAGCGGCAAGCGTTATATTGCTTAATCTGTTGGCAGTGCCTGCCACATGAGTGGTTCTGACGGCAAGCTCATCACGGAAAAGTATTCCCCGCAAATGCTCGGTCGTAACCTCCGGCTCGGTAAATATCAAAGGAATTTCAATTTGCTCACCCACCCGCGCGTTTGCGAGTCTGTTTGCGGCAGCTTCCGCATCAAAACTGATACCCGGAATACCTTCATTTATGATAAATGTTTCGGGGTCTAAAACGGCGGACACAGGCTCGGTATACACTGTCCGGTAGAGTTCGTTTAAGTCAAAAATATTAGTGGCGGTCAAATCGGGAATATAATCCACAACCAAATGTGTGCCTTCTTCCAAAGCCGTGTAAAGGGCTTGCTCCGTCAACAAAAAAACCGAATCTTCATCCGCGGGCGCGAAACCCGACCCCGGAATTATTATGATACTGCTCTCATTTAAACTGTACGACGTACTTTCGACAAGCAATCCGTTAAACCGCTGTGTATGTACGGCGACTTCGCTTCGCACAAATTCTTCATCCGGTACCGGAACAATTTTTATATCCGTCTCAACCCACAATGACGTAACAAACATATGTACGCGTTTAAAAAACGAAGCGTCCCTGCCGTATCGGAATGCCGCCGACGCGGCTTCATCCGCACACAGCGATAACCCCGCATCATTGCCGGATATTGAAAAACTGCTTCCGTCGGGAAAATTAACCGTAACCGAGACAAAATCCGCATTGTCTTCAAACCCCATACCGACAAGCTTGTTTTTCGCTTCATCCACGGTCATCCCGGATAAATTGATTCCTTCTACCGAGACATTCGGAAAAATCGCATCACTGCCGGGAATGAAAAACCCCAACGCAATCACCACCGCAACAATCATAAATACAAGTGTCGCAGCTAATGACACAAAGAACGTTAAAACTCTTTTTCTATTCAATTTAATGTTCACCACACCCTGAAAACCTTTTAGATAATCTTATCAAATACCGCATGATAAATCTACATTAAAAAACCGCTCCGATTTTTACAGCAGAACGGTTCTTTCATGGAAACACACCATATCTTACCCCACCGAAGCTCGCCTTCCGGCTGTTCGTCTGCGTCTGGGCTTGCGATAGATTGGTTGTCGGTTTTCGTTGATGATGATTGTGGGTGGTTTGTTGAATTCGACGGTATCGCGTGTGACGATGCAGCGTTCGATTGTGGTGTTTGAGGGAACGTCGTACATAATGTCGGTGAGAAGGTTTTCGACGATTGCGCGCAATCCGCGTGCGCCTGTTTCGCGTTCGAGAGCTTTTTGTGCGATTGCACGAAGGGCATCTTCTTCGAATTCGAGATGAACATGGTCGAGTTCTAACAAATATTGATACTGCTTCGTAAGCGCGTTTTTCGGACGCGAAAGAATTGAAACGAGAGTATCTTCGTCAAGATTGTTCAGCGTAACGACAACAGGCAAACGCCCAATCATTTCGGGGATGAGACCGTAACGGTGCAAGTCCTGCGGCTGAACAAACTGCATAATATCGTCGGCAATTTTTTCGACTTTGGTTTTGACTTCCGCGCCGAAGCCGATTACTTTTTTATTCATGCGCTGCTCGACGATTTTTTCCAATCCACTGAATGCTCCGCCGCAAATGAAAAGAATGTTTGTTGTATCAATTTGAAGGAAATCCTGATGTGGATGTTTGCGTCCGCCCTGCGGAGGAACGGAAGCGACTGTTCCTTCGAGGATTTTCAGCAAGGCTTGTTGAACACCCTCGCCACTGACGTCACGAGTAATTGAAGGGTTATCCGAACGGCGCGATATTTTGTCCAATTCGTCGATGTAGATAATGCCGCGTTCGGCGCGTTCGATATCGAAGTCGGCAGCCTGAATTAATTTTAGCAAAATATTTTCGACATCTTCGCCGACATAGCCTGCTTCGGTGAGACTTGTTGCATCGGCGATTGCGATGGGTACTTGCAAGAAACGCGCAAGCGTTTGGGCGAGATGTGTCTTTCCGACGCCTGTGGGCCCGATAAGCAAAACATTGCTTTTTTGAACTTCGATTTCGCTGTCATCGCCGAAGCGTTCCATTTCGATTCGTTTATAGTGATTGTAAACGGCAACGCTCAACGCAACCTTTGCCCTCTCCTGCCCTATTACATATTCATCGAGGAACGCCTTGATTTCCTTAGGCTTCGGAAGGTTTACGGTTCCGTCGTAATCAGCGGGGTCATCCATGCTTTCGTCTAAAATTCCGCAACACATATCAACGCATTGGTCACAAATATAAACATTCGCTCCCGCAATTATTTTATCAACTTGGTCCTGATGTTTTCCGCAGAACGAACATCTTGCGATGTTTTGCGCGCCAAACTTTGAAGGCATTATGACATCTCCTTCCGCGTAATAATTTTGTCGATAAGTCCGTATGTCACGGCTTCTTCCGCCGTAAGGAATTTATCGCGGTCGGAATCGAGCGTAACCTTTTCAACGGGTTGACCCGTGTTTTCCGCAAGAATTTGATTTAATTTTTCCTTCATTTGAATGATGCGTTCTGCGTGAATTTTGAAGTCGGAAGCTTGACT
>JAIRVD010000359.1 GCA_031254075.1 Clostridiales bacterium | reverse complement strand
ACATCGTTGCCGTTTACGCTCAACACACGGCGCATGTAATCGCGCTCGTGTTCGGGAGCTTCAGCATACCAGCCTTGCGACGTGTTGTTATCATGCGTTCCGGAATAAACAACAGTGCGGTTATCTTCGTAGTTATGCGGCATATGAGTGCTTTTTCCGGTCGGGTCGAACGCAAAATGCAATACGCGCATACCCGGCAAATTTAGGCTCGTACGAAGCTTTCTTACCGCTTCTGTAATTTCGCCCAAATCTTCCGCAATTATAGGCAAATTGCCCAATTTCTTCTTTAATGCCGCAAAAAACGACTTGCCGGGACCTTTTTGCCATTTTCCTTCGATAGCGGTTTCTTCACCCGCGGGAATTGCCCAGTAGGACTCAAAGCCGCGGAAATGGTCAATTCGAACAATGTCCACCATTGAAAGCACCGACTCAACGCGCTTAATCCACCAGTCATAATCGTTTTCTTTGTGAGCATCCCAATTGTACAGCGGATTCCCCCACAGTTGCCCCGTTTCGCTGAAATAATCGGGCGGAACTCCCGCAACCGATGTCGGCTTGCCCTTTTCGTCGAGCATGAAAAGCTTCGGATTCGCCCAAACATCCGCCGAATCACCCGCAACGAAAATCGGAATATCGCCGATAACGGAAACACCCGCTTTATTCGCATAATCCTTGATTTCGCCCCATTGGCGGAAGAATTCATATTGCATAAATTTGCAGAAATCAATGGTATCGGCAAGCGTCTTTTTCATTTCCGCAATCGCCGCAACGTCCCTGCGCGCAATTGCCGCAGGCCAACGATGCCATTCCATTCCGTCAAAATGGTCCTTGCACGCGTAAAACAGCGCGTAATCTTCCAGCCATTCATTTCTATTCGCAAATTTTGTAATCTTCGCCTTCTGTGCCGCAGTCGCTTTAGTTTTAAAATTATTATACGCTTTCTTTAACAACCCCATCTTGTACCCAATCACTGACCCGAAATCAATCGAACGCGGGTCAAACCACGGCACATCCTCCAAATCACAGTCCGTCAGCCAACCCTGCTTCCTAAGTTCGTCCGGGCTGATTAAATATTGATTTCCCGCAAATGAAGAAAAACTTTGATAAGGTGAATCCCCATAACCCGTAGGTCCCAAGGGCAACACCTGCCAAAGTTTTTGATTTGCCGCCTTCATAAAATCAATAAACGCATACGCGCCCGCACCTAAATCCCCCATTCCGTAAATACTCGGGAACGATGTCGGATGCACAAGTACCCCGCTCGCTCGCGGATTCTCGTCAAAACGCGGGTTTTTCAAATTATCAAACATAATATGCTCCTCGGACAATATTTTGTAAATTCTAGCACAAAAATATTTACGCAACAAGTTCGGGACTTAACAACCCGCGATACCGTCCGTCGCGGCAGAATTTATCATTGTAGATTCCGATGATTACATCGTTGTTGTCGTGTTTTCCGCCCTCGACCTTCACGCTGTCGGGGCGGAAGCCGATTAGCATTCCGTTATTCCGCCCGAGGCTTGAAAAAGGAATCATGCGAATGCGTTTGTAGAACGATTCTTCGCGAATGGTCAGTAGCACGGTTAAGTCGTTTTCAATTTTTTCGCGGAAAAGAATTTTCAGGCAATCGGGAAGCAGATGTTTGATAAGCTCAAACTCAACAATAATGACGGGCGATTGCGAAAGCGGTTCTTTTAAACTATGCCCTGTGTCTACGAGCGCGTCAAACGAGCAATTATTTTCGCCAATCGAAATATGAACACTACACAGCATTTGACGTTTCAGCGTAAAGCGTTCCGCCATTTTCAGCGCGAATTTAATTAATATGTAGCTTAAAATCATTCCGACAAGCCCGAGCTGCCACGAAATCGTTCGCGTAAAGCCGTCCCAATCCGCAACGATATAATAAATCGCATACGGCAAATCCGTCAAAAAAAACAACGCCATTCCAAGACCGCCCACTGTAAACGAAATTACATAAGCCGCCGCAATCAACTTAAAAAACGGCTTCACTCCCTTAGGATGAAACGCCACCGCAACCCCGGCAGAAAGAATCACCACCGACGCAACAACCACATTAACAAACCTCAGCGGCTCAATCACAACAATCAGCGTATACAATAACGCCATCACGCCCGAACCCGCAAGCAACCAACGTGCCTTCTGCCGCGTGCGCATCACTTTCGAAAGCACCCAAAGCACAAAGCCGTTCATAACGAAATTTACCAAAAATAAAATATCCGCATATACAGTCAATCGAATCACCCTGTGTAATTATAAAACCGCAGCAGGGCGAAATATGTAAAAAAAGCCCGCGCAATTCGCGCGGGCTAAAATCTTTATTGCCTCGTAACTCTGATTTCCTGAATCGTCAAATCGTTAATATCGCTGGTGGTGACTCTCATGCCTCTGCTGAACGCGCGTTCGGTGAGTGCTTGGGCGGTTACTTCGACGTTAAGGTCGAATGCTCCGTTGCTGCCTGCAACTACGGCGCCGAGTTCGGTGAACGGGTTGGAGGATGCGGAAAGGGATACCCTTGTACTCGCTGAGGCGATTCCGCGAACACGAATGGTATAGACTTCGTCACTGCCGACATTGAAATGCGAACGCGGAATTTCAAGCGTGTTCCAGTCAACTGTACGATTTGTTATTAGGAAAGCGTTTCCGCTGCCGAGCGCGTTGGAAATAACCGTAATTGTAAAGTCACCTGCATTGTTAAGCGCAGATACGCGGTTCATTATTTCGACGGAGGTCCCCGATATGCCTGCTGTTAAACCGGAAACCTGTGAATCGCTTGACATGTTATAGATAACGGTTGCGGCAGCAGCCGGAGTTGGAGTTGCCGGCTCGGGAGTCGGAGTCGGTGAAGGTGTCGGGGTCGGTGTTGCGGCAACCGGAGTCGGCGACGGTGACGGTGATGGTGAACGTCCGGGTGAAAGCGTTGGCGACGGAGACGGCGAACGTCCGGGTGAAGGTGAAGGCGACGGCGACGGTGAACGTCCGGGTGAAGGTGAAGGAGTGGCTCCGGGTCTTGGCGTTGGTGATGGGGATGGCGAAGGCGACGGAGACGGAGTTGGTTCGGGGGTTTCCTCGGGTTCGGGGGTTTCTTCCGGCGCCGGAGTTTCTTCAGGTTCGGGTGTCGGTTCGGGTGTTGGGTCAGGTTCGGGTTCTCTGCCCCAATCATAGGGTCCTCCGCCTGTTATTGTTATATCGTAGATTGAAAATGTTGAGGAGTTATTTGTTGAAATCATAAGTGCTTCCGAAAACTCAAACGGGTCGAATCCTTGTCGTCTGAAAATTTCATCGGATATGCGAACTTCAAGATTGAAATCGCCCATTGTTTCCATTGATGCTATTGAAGTTAAATCTATCCCACTAATCATAACTTCCGTGGGAAGTATAGCAGCAACATGTCCGCGTACATGTATCGTATACGTGGTACTTGCAAGGTCAAGTCCTTGAGTTAAGAACTCAATGGCGTGCAAGCTTCCGCCTCTGCCGGAAACCCTTATGGCATTCAACCCTTCAAATTCACTTAGCGGATTTGCTATTATTGTAAATGAAGGACTTCCCGTGGGTGCGAGGTGTTCAGTTCCGCCTAAAACAATTTCCGCACCGGAAGCTCCGACGGGCAAGTGTTGAATGTGATTGTCCGTGTCAAGCGAATACCATACATCCGTTCCGCGAAGTGTTGTAAAAACGAAAGGCGGTTCAGGTGTCGGGTCGGGCTCCGGGATTTCTTCTATCGGCGGCGGGGTTTCCACTACCTCCGGACCCACAACTTCAATTGCATCCGGAGGTGTACACGCCGCCAGTATAAACAAAGCGGCTATCATAAAAATTAGTATGCAAAATCTTTTCATTGCCCTCTCTCCTTCAAATACATTATATGCATGTTTCTGCTATAAGATAATTATTTTTATTGTGAATGTCAACTCTTTACAAATTTCATTTCTTCTAAAAGTTCTTGCGGCGGATTTGTTCCGGCGTGGGTGAGCTTGTGAATTACGCGGGTGAGGTAGTGTTCGCGTTGTTGAATTTTGAAATTGAAGCGTTTAAGAGGTTCGGAATATTGCGGGTTTTGCGCAAGAACTTCGCGGATGCCTGCGGCGAAGGTGCAGTAGGTCATCATGAGTTTGCGCGCGAATTTATTCAAACGCGGCGAGCCGTTTGCTTCAAACAGAATCCATTCGATATAATTTGAAACGAAAACGGCTTTGTAATTGTTTCTTGCGCGGGTGAGTTCTGTTTTGACTGCGGTTTTAATTTCGGTGGAAAGGTCGCGGTTGGATTTGTAGAACTGCAAGTAATCGCTGTATTCGCTGGTTAACGACGGCTCGGTGATGTCCTGCCAGCGCGAGCCCTGCATACGCTTGCACATTTCCCAGCGGAATTCGCCTGTTAAACGAACAAGCAACGGCTTGAAATCCGAAAGCAGGAATAGCGGAATAAACATTCGTGACGGAGTGGTGCGTTTACGCCCTTCGATTTCCTGCCACATAATGCCGCGAACGCCGACATTCGGCATGAGTATTACATCCGGAAGAACTTCGACGTTTACGGTTTCTCTCGGAATACCGATTTCCACATTGGAATAAACAGTTTCGCGGTAGAATGCGGAAAAATCCACGCTCTTGATTTCGTCAAAGGTATCGCGAATCATGTTCGCGGTTATAAGCGAATTATCCAAGCCGCGCTGAATATTGTTATCGGAAAGCAACGGACAGAAGGTTGTGATTCGCCCGAATGTTAGTTTATTTACAATCGGAAATATATTTTCGATTTCAAAAATTAATCTGCCCATTTTATCCGCAAGTAAACGCGCTTCTTCTTTATCGTCGAATCTTTTTTGCTGTTTTAAATCCGCGATGTACGCAACATAGTCCATGTCGAATTCGTTGCGGCACGGGTCTTTTTTTCCTTTGTAAACTGCGGTGAGCCATTCTTGTGCGGTGTAAATCCCCCTCGTCGGGTCGCCGCAAACGGAATCCGCAATCGAATACAAATAATCGGCATTCTCGTGTCCCG
>JAIRVD010000278.1 GCA_031254075.1 Clostridiales bacterium | reverse complement strand
CGGAATTAACTTTCGTCGCGGAAATAAACGGCGAGTTAGCGGGGCATATTATTTATTCAAAAAGCAAAATTGTTTCGGCTTTAGGCGAAGTATTCGAAATGCTGACTTTCGGACCGCTTGCCGTTCTGCCGAAATTTCAAAACCTTGGTATCGGAAAAAAATTAATGCTTCACAGCTTCGACGAAGCACGCCGCATGGGTTTTCGCGCCGTAATAATTTTCGGGCATTCCGATTACTATCCGCGAGTCGGATTCCGCCGCGCATCGGAATTCGGCATTACAACTTCCGACAATCAATCCTTCGACGCATTAATGGCGTATCCGCTCTGCGAAAACGCACTCGGCGGAATCTCAGGGCGTTATTACATCGACCCCGTTTACGAATCGCTTAACCAGAAAGACGCATTCGAATTCGACAAGCGTTTTCCCAAAAAAGAACTTTATACCCCTCAGTCCATTTCCGTCTTGCTTAACCGCCTGCATTCATACGACGCAAAAAAAACAATCGCCGGCTTAAACCTGCCGTCACTAACCATGATTATCACAAAAAGCCAACGCGAATTATCCGCCTTGCCCGGAATCGACAAACAGACAATCGAAACCATTCGCACCGTAACACGTGAAAATAATTTGACTTGGGGCGAATAATACGGGGTTAATTTAGCGCGAAACCCCGCTGAGACAAATTTCAAACGTCGCGAACGCTTCTACGCGCGTTTGAAATTCAGACGAAGCGACGGTTTTCGGAGGTTGTCTATAGGAGGATAAAATATATGGTGGAATTATCTAAAGAACAATATTATTATGCAAAACATTTGCTTCCGACAGAAGAGGGATATGTTGCGCCAAAAGCCGTTGTATGTGGCAATAATCCCGGGTGGGTTTTTGTCGATTCGTTGCCAAGCCCGAAAATAATGATTGTTTGGGCGCAAGGCAATAACGGTTTTTATTTCATTGGTATGGATATTGTTAAATATGCAGATGAAATAAATCTTGTCATTGATTTAATCATAAAATCAAGGCTTTTATCAAAAGGAACAGATTGTTTTGAGTTCAGCAGTGTTCCGCTTGTTACGGATGAAGAACTAAAGTCTATTTTTCATTTGCGTAAACTTAAGGAATGGACACAAACTACTTTTACGTTCAAAAAAAGCATGGCAAGAGTATATTCTGCACCATTTGAGGGACAGTTATGGGATATAAGGGAGTTAGAAAAAAATTATTCGCTGATAAATACAGGATTTGTTCATAAAAAAATCTTAAAACATTGGGAATCGTTGGATGCGTTTTTCGCTAAAGCCAACGGTTTTTTTATTATTGTTGATAATGCGGTTGCTTCCTTCGCTTTTACGGGTTGGATAGCAAATAATGTTCATGAAATTAGTATCGAAACGATGGAAGCTTATCGGCGTAAAGGGTTTGCCAAAGTTTGCGCTGCCAAACTTGTTAATTATTATTTGCAAAATGGATTTTCTCCATATTGGGAATGCGCATCGGGTAACACGGCTTCGGTTAAGATCGCGCAAACCCTTGGATTTACTCAATTAAGCGATTATACTTGTTATGCCTTTAAGCTTTAAATAAACTTAACCAAATGAAGAAGTAGGTGCCGCTGTTATTTGCAATTACAAACTTTCGTGGTTAAAAAGGTTAAAAAAACATTTAACCACGAAACACACGAAAAAGAATTAAAAAAGTTTCCCGTGTTGAAGAACTCAGAGTGGCAATTTCATCAACGAAGGAGAGAAATGTCAGGAAAACAGCGGCGTGTTGCGAATTAGTTGAGGACGCAACATGTCAATAATATTTGGAATTAAAGCGAAAGTAATCTAACGTTTTGCGCAGATTTATGAAATAATTGAGCAGAGATAATTAATTTGCAATTTTTTTCCGTTGAAGACGCGGCGTTGGCGGGGGTGGGAAATGGTTCGTATGGGACAGATGTTCTTAACCATGTAGCCGCCAACATAGCCGGCTTGTGCGGAAGTGAGGTCGCCGTTGTAGCCTTGTTTTAAGGGCACGCCGATTTCGCTTGCAACTTCGTATTTGAATTTGTTCAAAGCTTCGCGAGCTTGGGGTACTGAAGAACTGTTTGTTGTCATTATTTTTTTCTCCTTTTATTTATGAATATGGTTTTCACCATTACGAGAGTATTATGAACAATGGTGATTTTTTTATGCCGAAAAATCGTGAAAAAGGGGTCGTAAGTTTATGGAAAAAAAATAAACAAAATTTTGCAATTTGCGTATATAGATATATCATAAGGAAAATGAAGGTGGTGGTGAAATGTATTATGTGATTTTCGGAGTTGGAGCGGGATTTATTATTTTGTCATTTTTGATTGGAGAGCTTGGCGAACTCGGAGATTTCGGGGACGTCGGCGAAACGGGAACGGGCGGAGGTTCGGTGTTGGCGTTTTTGAAGCCGTCATTGATTTCTGTTTTTTTGGTTGTGATGGGCGGCTGCGGACTTTTGCTTACGCCGACTTTAACCATGAACGGCGCGTTCGGAATTATTTTATTTATAAGTTTTTGTGCGGGGCTTGTTGCGGCGGCGGCGGTTAATCGCTTTGTGA
>JAIRVD010000265.1 GCA_031254075.1 Clostridiales bacterium | reverse complement strand
GTGCTTTGCGGGTGGATTATGCCAACCCCTATGCCTGTGCAAAATTATTGCATTACAACACGCTTGAGTCAGGTCTGTTGCAAGCGGCGGTTGCAATTGCCGAAGAACATCTTCGCGCGGGCATCAACGAGCCGGAAATTTATTTTGTATTGGGTCGGCTGCATATAGCTCTTCGCGAAGAAGCAACGGCATTTTTGTATTATGCCGACGGTTTATTGTTTTACGGTGCCAAAGCAAAACTTGAAAATGCGCAGCGTGAGGGCAGTATGAATGATAATATTCGCTTACGCATGATATTAGAGCGGGAGTTGCCCTACTTAAAGAATTGCAATACTAAACTCGCCATTATCATAGCATCCGCAATAAAGGAATTGTTCACTCGTGTTTATGATTATGTTTATACGGATTCGAAGCCTTCGGAGGAAAATATAATTTGGGTGAATGCCCCCAATAAAACTCTCGAAGATTCCGCATCGGGATATACCATTCGCCAATTTAAAAACCAAGACTTGGTTGAACAGATTAGGGAAATGGCACAATCCCACGGATATCTTTTTATGCAGGATGATAATGTTCCGTTGGTAAAAGCCGCGCTTATATTGGGCTTGCGGGTTATAAGCGTTAACAGGGAAATGAATATCCGCTTGGTAGAGGATGAAAAAATTCGCATTACAAAGAAGTTTTATACATTGCCTTGCGAAAAAGAAAGCTTAACCGCCTTGTTTGTGTCGCGTAATGCCGGCTTTTCTGTCGATTTAATTGAAAAAGCCGCAAAAAACGGGCATGAACGATATGTGGCGGAAAGAATTGAAGAAATGAGAAAAGCCGGCAAATCAAGCCCCGACTTTGGCGAGCGCACGGCACACTGGGAGGTGCTTAACCCAACTTTTAAGCGCGCAAATATAAATCGTTCCGCATATATTCCCGTTATGTTGGCTTCCCTCGGTTTTACTTTAAATGATAATCCGGACGGGGCAATCGGTTGGGATGATATCGAAGAAAAAGAATTATTGGCAAGGGCAGAACACGGTCGATGGAATGCAGAACGCGTAGAAGAAGGCTGGTGTTATTACCCCGTACGCGACAACGGAAAAATGCTTCAACCATATCTTGTCGCGTTTGATGAATTGTCGGACGAAATAAAAAAATACGATTATATCAGCATGGAAGCGGAAATCGACAATTTCGCACGTGCCGGTTTATTCCTTCACAGGTGAGCGTCATGGATAAGATGGGTATGGATGCATCCCGCACGCGACTGTTGAAATTGTATGAGTTTCTGAAAACCGTTTCGTTAACTACAGGGCATACCAAAATTAGCGAAATAAGAACGCAATTAAATGTGCTGATGGGTTTTGGCGAATACGACCGCCGCACAATTTACCGCGATTTATATTTGCTTAACCAAATTACCGATTTAAACACTGTCTTCGACCGAAAACACAAATGCTACAGAGTTGTCCAAAAAGAGCATCTCAATTCGGCGGAACTCAGTATTGTCGTGAACGCCATACTTTCGGCGAGATTTGATACGGCGTGCGAAACCAAAAAATTTGCCGAACGCTTATACAAACTCGCCGGGCATGAAAAAATGGGTGCGCATAAAATTGAAAATCGCGTCAAACACGGCGAAGGAAAAGAAACGCTGCAAAAAATAGACATGGTAAACCACGCAATCGAGCAGAGCAAAAAAATTTGCTTCGATTATAAAAAATTTGACGCTTCGGGAAAATACGAAACCGTTTACCGCAATTGCCTGGTAAGCCCTTACAAGATGCTGTGGCAGTACGACAGAATGTATCTCGTAGGGCATTATACGGGCGAAATATTTTCTCATTACCGCATCGAGAGAATATGCAACATCACCGAAAGCAACGAAAATCGAAAACCCGTCAGCGACATCATAGGCTACGGACGGGTTTTCAACGAAGCGGAATACCTGCGCCAATCGGTCGGGCTTTCCCAAGGCGAATCGGCAGAAGTCGAAATTATTTTCAAACAATCTGCTCTGTGCGAAGTCTTTGATACATTAGGCAGAAACATTTCCGTCAAAGATAACAATGACGGAACATTCACCCTGCGCGATAAAGTTATTATTAATAAAAAACTCAAACGTTGGATTCTCGGCTTCGGGGCGGATGCGGAGGTTATTCGCCCCGAATCATTGCGAGACGAAGTTGCGAGTAAATAATGTTTAAATTAATATGTGCGTCTGTAGTGTACAGACGATGTGATATTATAAAAAATGGGAGGAATCAGCATGTTTTTAAGTTTACTTAATTGCACGGACGATGTGGCTTACAGTGCCGAAATAAAAAAAATCAAGCAATCTTATCTTACGGGCGAATGTGAGGTAAACGGAAAAAAACTTCCGCTTCCTTACGCAAAGAATTTTTATGATTTGTTTTTAAAACCGCCGAAGCCCGAAGACCCGCCGTATTCCATTGAAGAAAGCCCGAATTTCGGTAATTACAAGCATTTTTCCAATGTAGTCGCGGCGATGGCACATATTTTAAAATATGCCGAAAATCACATGGACAAACTTTTGCCAAAAGGTGAAAGCGATGTAAGCCGCGATTTCGGCGATGCGCGAAAACTTGACAGTATGTTTATCGCGTTCTACCACGATATCGGAAAGACGATTATAAACCGTCGTCACGCAGTTGAAGGCAAGGCAATTTTCGCCGAGCCGAAAGCTTCCGTTCGTTTTCGCTTTGAAAATATTTTTGCGGAATATTCGGAAAGTTTTTGTTTGCCGCTTCGGCTTTCATACTATGCGGAATCAATCGGTGCGCATGAAACTTGGGGTACAAATACTACCGGCGAGAATTCTGTTTTGGCGTTTGCAAGTATTGTTAATCGCTTCCGCCTGCTTTTCAATAATGAAATAAAAGCAGTTAAGACAGCGATATTCGATTTATGGCTTGCAAATGTAGCCGACATTATTACATCAATAAACTGGATAAACGGTGAAGAAAATAAAAAATTTAACGAGCAGGACTGGCAGAATAATTTACCCGGCACTCTCGACGACAGAATTAAATGGTTGTTTGACGATTACAAGGGCGTGTATCTTATTGAAGATTTAGGTTTCGCGCTGCAAATTGCGGATGCCGAAAATCCGTATGATTTTGCAAAATCACTTTCGGAAAAACGAGCGGTAAACAGATTTCAGCGTCTTGCACGTCAAACCATGGGCAGTATGCTTGAAACAAACGAAAGAGGATTAAGCAACCCGAAAATCAACTTCCCCACCGCCCTTAAAGACGAAATTATCCGTCAACTGGACGACACCGCAATTCTTGCGCAAATAAACGGAATCCTTAAAGGCGAATTCGGCAGTGACTTCGCGCGCTGTTTCGGAACAATGCTGCAATTCGACTATGCTCTCGGCTTCTTTTTCAAGCTTTCAAACCAAGCAATTTACTGGCTTGCCGACGAATTAAACAACAAAGAATTCCGCACGGGCTGGCTGTACAATCAAAAAATCGAAAAATCAAATCCCTACGCCGAAGACGAAGCATTCCTTTACCGCTACAACGCCGAATGCATCATTAACAACTACCTGATGGCTCTCGCCGGCGTCTTCGGCGAAATCTACCGCCTTACCGCCGACATCGAAAACTGGAACGTCGAATTTGAAGACGCCGGCAACCGCCTCACCCCGTCCAAAGCTGACAAACTGCTCTCCTTCGACGGCGCATACCGCGCAGGCAACGCAAGAGTTCTGCTTATGCGCGAAATTATGTTGTATAAAAGCTAAAAAAATTTTTAAAGGATGTGTAAATTATGTCACTATTATGTTTATTCGGTCACAGGTGGAACGGCTGCAAATGTTTAAGATGCGGCGAAACACGCAATGAAGAACACAGTTGGAAGAATTGCAAATGCAGCGTTTGTGGTAAAACACGCGACGAAGAACACGATTGGGACAAATGCAAATGCAAAATTTGCGGAGCAATACGCGATGAGGGGCATAAGTGGAACCCTTATAGTGGGAAATGTTTTACATGCGGTAAGGAATGTACACATGATTGGAAGGATTATACGTGTAAAATTTGCAAAAAAAGCAAAATCACCGTGGAAGAAATAAAAGCTATGACCGACCAAGTTAATCTTGCCGACATAGCCATGAAAGCAGAAACCTTCACTATCGGCAAAGCGGCAGTGGAAAAAATAAACGATGAAGCAATTCTCGGCGATATTTCAATTAACTCTGATGATATGTCAAATTGTTTTACTGCATTCGATAAAATTGAAAAACAATCTGTAATCATTGAAGTTTATAAAAAAGCAAAACATTTTTCCATATGCTTAGAAGCTGCGAAAAAAATAACAGACCAATCTATTTTTGCGGATATCGCATCAAAAACCGATAATCCAAATGCGCGTTGCGTGGCATCTGTAAAAATCGACGACCAAGTAACACTCTCGGAATTTGCAAAAAACGACAAGGACAATGAAATGCGTATGTATGCTGCCGAACACTTGAATAATAAAACGCTTGCGCAAAAAGTCCTTATGGAAATCATTGAATGCGCAAAAGAAAACACGAGTGACGATACGGCAAAATATGTTTTCGCGGCAGCGGCAAAAATACTTCCCGATAAAAATATTGCGCAAAAACTTCTGATGGAAGCAATCGAGAAGAAAAAGAATGACAGATATGCTTGTGAGCGGTTTGCAGACGCACTCCCCGACAAGGATGTTGCCGAAAAAGTTTTTGATGAACTCATTAAAATCAACAAAGATGACGAATATTTACGTTTAGGAGCGGCACAATCTCTTTCCGACCGCCCCTACGGTCAAAAATTATTTGCCGAACTCGCCGTAAACTGTAAAGACGATTGGATTCGCGAAAAAGCGTTAAAAGGCATAACCGATAAAAATTTACTAGCCGAAATTGAAGAAAAAATAAAAGAACCATTCCCGCTATACACCGGAACAGGCGTTTGCGATGTTTGCAATCAACCGCTTTCGGGAATAAAGTCTTATCAAATTCCCAATAATGTTTTCTACGGCTCAAAAAAGTACAAGGATTGGTGGTGCGAAGGAAATCCCATGGCATTCTTAATGTTTCCGCCGGGAACCTCACGGGCGCAAAAAGAGGCGATGCTCGCCATGCGTGCGGCACAGGACAGGTCGGTAGGTTCCGCAATTTGCAAAGATTGTATTCATATGTTTACGTAAGTCTAAAACACAAACTTTCACATGTCGGTGCTGATAAATTAAGGGCTGACGAACCTTTGGCCATTTCGTCAACGGCGGAACACTAAAAAATTTGAGGAGGATTTTTTATGGCACTTTTATGCAAAATAATCGGCCACAAATGGCAGGGATGCAAATGCCGGCGCAAAAATTGCATAGAAACACGAAACGAAGGGCATGAGTTCGGCGAAGAACGGGATGCGGATTGCAAGGCAACTTGTAAAATTTGCGGATATAAAGCAACAGGACACATATGGGTAATGGAAACAGGCAGATGTCAGCATTGCAACAAGGCGTTTGATGAAATATCAAACCCGGATTTTGATGTATTTTGGAAATCCAATATCGCTGTATTGGCAGACAGAACATTGGACGACCCGAATGCCGCACATAACAACAATGAGTTAATTAAGGTATATGTTAAACCTTATTACAAACACGAGCAAAAAAAACATTCCGAGCAGCGCATGGAATTACGAAAAAAACTCGAAACAGGTAAATTGCCGACATACAGAGAAGCGGCATTATATGGATATAGCTATTCCACCCATGTGCTTGCGGGAGCAAAGGCATTGAAAAAAGCATCAGAAAAATTTCAAAATGAAGTAAGAAGACTTACAAATCATGGACACGACACAAGTTATCTTATAATACAGCACAACGTTCTTCAAACCTTTTCGCAGGAAATTGATATTCAATTAAAACTGCTGACCCTTCTATGCACGATAATGGGGCTGAAAGGAGATACCCCCGAACTGTTTGAAGCGATTTACAATCTTGGCGCTTTAACAAACACAAACACGGGAATACCCGCAAAAACAGAAATCCCCACTGCTCCGGTAAAAGATTGGGTAATTGCAACCACTCCCGAGGAATATCCGTTATTCAGCAGTTTCAGCGGAGTGAAGCATGGCGGGGTATGTGATGTTTGCGCTAAACCGTTGCAAGGCAGTGATGCGCGCATTGTTCCGAATGAAGTTTTTTACGGCTCTAAAAAATACAGAGACCATCGTTTTAACTTTATGTCTTCTTTGGCAGGCGGCTCGCGTGCGCAAAGCGATGCCGAGTTGGACAATCAGCAGTCAAGTGATAAATCGCCGGGTTC
>JAIRVD010000286.1 GCA_031254075.1 Clostridiales bacterium | reverse complement strand
TTTCTAACGCGATAAAATTTACGTCGAACAACGGAACCGTTCATCTCGGTGCAACGCTCACCAATGAAAAAGACGGTTTTTGCGATATTTGCATTGATGTCTCGGACAGCGGAATCGGCATTTCACCGGAACATCAAAAACGCCTGTTCCAAGCGTTCGAGCAGGCGGAATCGGGAATCACGCGCGAATACGGCGGAACCGGCTTGGGACTTGTTATTTCCAAACACATTATAGAATTAATGGGCGGAAAAATTTCGCTTGTCTCGGAATCCGGCAAAGGCTCACGCTTTTCGTTTAATTTCAAAGCTGCGCGCAGCAACCGAAGTTCACGCTCAATGCTTTTACCGGGCGTAAACTGGGATACCGTTCGCGTTATGGTCGTCGATGACATCGCCGATACACGCGACCAAGTGCAAGGCATTCTCACGCAAATCGGCATCATGTGTGACGCCGCTGCCGACGGCTTTGAAGCCCTTCGCCTCACCGAAGATTTTGGCGTTTACGACATCTACTTCATCGACTGGTACATGCCGGGCATGAACGGCATCTTGCTTACCCGAAAAATCAAGGCTTTAGCCACAAATAAAAATTCCATCGTAGTAATGATTACCGCGATGGATTGGGAACAATTCCGCGAAGAAGCTCTGGAAGCCGGCGTTTGCAAATGTCTTTTAAAACCGCTTCTTTCGTCAACCATAATCGACTGCGTCAACAATTGTCTCGGAATTTCCGAAGAAGTCCGCGACACCAACATCCGCGAATTCAGCGGAAAAACACTTCTTCTCGCCGAAGACATCGAAATTAACCGCGAAATTCTCTCAGCCCTGCTCGAAGAAACAGGAATCACCATCGACTGCGCCGCAAACGGCGAAGACGCACTAACCCTAATCTCCGAAAACCCAAATAAATACGACATCGTTTTCATGGACCTTCAAATGCCCAAAATGGACGGTCTCGAAGCCACTCGCCGCATCCGCGCCCTGCCCGCCCGCCCGCGCGGACGCCTGCCCATCGTCGCAATGACCGCCAATGTCTTCAAATCTGACATAGAAAAATGCATAGATGCCGGCATGGACGACCATTTGGGTAAGCCGTTGGATATTGATAAAGTGTTGGAGAAATTACGGGCATATTTGGTTTAACTCACGGCAACATCACAAAAAAATATTCCCGTCGGATTTCACGTAAGTCAACGAATCCGGGGATTAGTCCCACGTTGGGCATTTTGGTTATGATTTCTTGGATTGTCAGGATTTTTTCGCCTGCGTTTGCGGCGGTGCCTACGTTGAATTCGATGGATTTGATTATGATGCGGATATTTGAGGTGTCGGACACGTTTATGTAGGAAACATGTTCGATTAAGTCGTGGTGGTTTAGAAGCTGCGCGTATTGAACTATGGCGTTGAAAGCGGTGACATCGGACACTTCCAAGATTTCACCGAGCTGAAAGCGCGTGAACGACAGACCTTGGAGAACGGGAAGCGGGTCGGTGAAAAAGGTTTTTATTTCGAGAACGCGCCCATAGTCATCGAGATAAAGAAAACTACCGGGCGAGTGTTCAAAAAAAGCGGTTAGACGGCGTTCGGTGATATTTACTTGCATTCTGCCGGGCAAAACGCGTTCGAATTCGACATTTCCGATGTACATATTTTCCATTAAGCGGCTGCGCGCTTGTCGCGTGTTGAAAAGCAATAAATGCGTGTTATTGCCCACGTCAAGCCGTTCAAGAATTTCCTCCCGCGAAACACGCGAGTCGCCGGTGATTTCGATTGTTTCGACATAGAAAAACGGCGAAAGAAGAAAAAACAGGGCAAAAAAAAGAACTAATCCGACAGAAATTGCGAGATAAAAACGCGTTCGAACTTCGAGTTTCATTTCTTGAATGACGCAAGCCATGCCATGAAGCGTTCTTCGTGCAGACCGGCGACCCATTCTTTGTAGACGAGGTAGGTTTTTCCGTTGAAACGGAATGATTCCTTCCAATACTTTATTTTGCCGTTTGCGGTGCGTTGCTCGGCGAGATTGCTGCGTGTTTCGATTTCTTTGAGAATCGGTGTACGAACTCCGAAGGTTGCCTGCGCGTATTCGGCGGTGGTCAGCTTGCGAATTTCCGATAGCTGAAGCGCGTCCGCGGCGGAAAGCTCCTCGAAATGATTTTTAATTTTTTTGCGAATCGAGTTTTTTATAACTTGTTCCGCGCCGGGGTCAGGCTCGGACTCGGAGCCGGGCTCGGGCTCGGCGACAGGCATTTTTGCGGACATAGCGAAAATAAACGGCTCACCCGCCGGGACATCGAAAACGGAGTCGTATTTTTTTCCCTCGGAGGAAGTAATTGAAAGACCCTTTACATCATCATGAATTATACCTTTCGCAACATTTCGCGGCGCAATTCGCAAGACATTGTCGTCAACCGAATGCATACAATACGGGCTTCCCGTTAAAATAAAGCGTACAAATTCGCCGACACGCTTGAAGCCGTTTTTGTCCATTTTAAAACCGGGCACATAATGGCTTACATATAATGTAAGAACGGAAATTTCCAAACTCGGCAAATGACTTGTGGATTCTACAAACAATGCTTCGATTATTTTGCGCACTACGTGCAAACATCCCGAAATATCCTTTGAATCGCGCCAGATTTCTATTTTTGCGCTTTCGAGGGCTTCGGTATATTTTGATTTAGGAAGCTTTCCCGACTTCGACTCAATCTTTAAATCGGCAGAATTATCAATCGTAACTGTAGGTTTTTTCTTTTTCGTCACAGTCGCTGTCGCTACAATCGAAGTATCGGTTTTTTCTATAGAAATGAAGTAATCACAGGCATTTTTGAAAATAATATTAGTTATTCCGGCAAAGCTGCAACCTATAACGCGTTTTCCGTTTTCGTGTAGCTTTTTCGCAAGAAACGCAAAAATTCCGTCGCCCGACGCGATTACATAGTTTTCGACCTCAGGACATTTTGCGATTAAATCCACCGCGTCAATAATTAAACTGACATCCGCTGCGTTTTTCACCTTGTCATTCTGATTCGTATTGAAAATCTGAATCGGCTCAATGCCAACCTGCAACACCGAATTTCTCAAATTTCTGCACTGCGGAATCGCCCAATCCGCATATGCACGCTGAATCGACACACCATGAACACCTTCTATCTCATGAACGCGCCGAAAAATCTCATCCAAATGTAAAACAGTATTAGTTTTTCCGCTAAAAAGCCCCAATAAATTCTCGATATCGTAGAAAATCGCAGTGTTACATACCATAAAATCAACCTTTTATATAATTTTATTTCATTATAGCATGGGTTTTGTTAAAAGAAAAACTATTCGCTTGCTTTCATTCTGTAGTATGTAATTAGTGTAACGGATTCGTTATCGCTCAGATAATTTCGGCAGACGTCAGTGATGTCATAGGTTCCTTTAGCTATTTTCTTGAACCAGCCGTAGAAATTTGTACTGATAATTGAATATGCGTCTTTTTCACAACCGAGTTGTACTAAGGTTTTCGCGCTCATCTCGCCTTTTGCTTCGATTAGGCATGCGATGCGTACACAACGTTCGCGATATGCGGTGTTTATTGCGGTTTTGGTTGTTCCGCCGATGGAATCGGTTGTTCGTCCGAAAATTTCTTTTTTTATCGCGTCGGTTTTTTTGGTTTGCTTTTTGCCGTCCTTTGGGAAAAGAATGATTTCGGCTTGACGCGCGGCGCTGTCAAGCGCGACTGTGATTAGACCGATTCCGAGTTTCTTTAATAAACTTTGCAGGGATGAAAAATCACCGCGCTTTTTTTTCGGACGCGGTATCGCGACGAATACATAATTCGTAGCTTTTTGTCGTTCCATTGCCTGATAAATCAGGGTAATGTTTGCGGAAAGCTTCATTTCCACAATCCAAAGAACATCGCCGTTTATTGCGGCAATATCACAGCCCTTAACCTCTCCGCGAACGATAAATCCTTGCGCCGACAAAATATTTCTTATCGGCTCATACATATCGGATTCTTTCATTACTGCTCGCGTTCTTCGGTCATGTTGAGAATAATCGTACGCACGTTTCCGGATGTTTGCCGCCAAACGATGCTGTTTTCAGCAGTGGAAGAAATCGTTATGTTAATCGGCGGAACCACATCCGCGCTGTCAAACTGTGATGAAATCACGCCCGACAATTCGTAATCGGAAACCATTTGTCCTGTAATTGAGGTGTACGAACCGTAAAACATCTCCATTGAAGGAATGCCGTTTTCCCAATAAATATACAGAAAAACAGGATTATTTTGCGAATCGCCCTCGTTATAATACACACGCGAAATTCTGTCGGGTCTGCGTAAAAGTATCCTGTCGCCCGTGTCAATCGTAACCGTCCGCGTATCGGCGTCCCAGCCGACTTCCGCGCCGAAGCTTTCCGCAACCGCCCTCGCCGGAACAAGCGTACGCCCGCCGACTATCTGCGCCGCAACATCCAGCGTGATTTCCTCGGCGTTCCTTCGTAAAATATTGCTGCCAATCGTAAGCGAAACATTTACATCGCCCCGCTCCGAGGAAACCGTTTGTGTTCCCGCATCCCATTCAATGCTCGCACCCAACGCCTCAAATATCGCTCTTACCGGAACAAGCGTACGCCCGCCCTGATTAATCGGCGGCTGGTCAAATTCAATCGGCATTCCGTTTACGGTGACGTTAATTTCATTCGCAAACACCGGAACGCTGAAAATTATAATTGCAAGAAACAATAATAAAATTTTTCTCATTCAAATCTCCTTTAAACATCCAAATTCCGCACTTGACTCGCAAACTCCTGTATAAACTCACGCCTTGGTTCTACTTTGTCGCCCATGAGCTGTGTGAAAATCAGGTCGGCGGCGATTGCGTCGTCCAAGGAAACGCGCAACAGGATTCGGCGTTCGGGGTCCATTGTTGTTTCCCACAGTTGGTCTGCGTCCATTTCGCCGAGACCTTTGTAGCGTTGAATGGGTTTAATTCCGTCGCGTCCGATTTCGTTTAGGATATTTTTAAGTTCATCGTCGTTGTAAGCGTAGAATTCGTTTTTACCTTTTTCGACTTTGTAAAGTGGGGGCTGGGCGATATAAACGAAACCGTCGTCGATAAGGTCGGGCATGAAGCGGTACATGAATGTGAGCAGAAGTGTGCGAATATGTGAACCGTCAACGTCGGCGTCGGTCATGATTACGATTTTGTGGTAACGCAGTTTTTCGATGTCGAAGTCTTCGTGAATTCCCGTTCCGAAGGCAGTAATCATTGCTTTAATTTCTTCGTTGCCGAGGATTTTATCGAGGCGGGCTTTTTCGACGTTCATAATTTTTCCGCGAAGCGGCAAGATTGCTTGCGTATGTGGGGAACGCGCAAGTTTTGCGCTTCCGCCTGCGGAATCACCTTCGACTAAAAAAACTTCACAAAGCGCGGGGTCTTTCTCCGAGCAATCGGAAAGTTTCCCGGGCAATCTTCCGCTCTCTAAAACGGATTTTCTGCGAACAAGTTCGCGGGCTTTTCTTGCAGCTTCACGCGCTCGTGCCGCCATAAGAGATTTTTCGATTATTGTACGCCCTACGACGGGGTTTTCTTCAAGGAAATAGGTCAGATGCTCCGTTAAAATTGATTCAACCGCGGTTCGGGCTTCGCTGTTGTTAAGCTTCGCCTTTGTCTGGCTTTCAAACTGCGGTTCTTCGACTTTTATGCTAATTACCGCCGTCAACCCCTCGCGAACATCTTCGCTTGAAAGGTTTTTTTCGTTTTCTTTTAATAAATTAAATTTACGTGCATAGTCGTTGATTGTCTTTGTTAAACCCGCGCGGAAGCCCGTAACATGCGTTCCGCCGTCGGTTGTATTGATATTGTTTACGAAAGAATACGTAGTTTCTTGGAAACCGTCGTTATGCTGAAGCGAAATCTCGGTTAAAACATTTTCGTGTTTCGCTTCGCAATAAAAAATTTCGTCGAAAATCGGTGTTTTATTTTTATTAATATGCCCAACGAATTCCTTGATTCCGCCCTCGTAGCAGTATGAACGCGTGCGATGCGGGTCGGGACGTTCGTCGGTCAGGTTTATACGCAATCCTTTAGTAAGAAACGCGGTTTCTTGAAGGCGTTGTTTTAATGTGTCGAAGCTGTATTCAAGTTCTTCGAAAATTTCGGCATCGGGCTTGAAATGAACATGTGTTCCCGTTTCGGATGTTTCACCGACGATTTTTAATTCCGTTTCCTTCGGACCACGCGAAAATTTTTGCTCATGAATGTTTTTTCCGTCATAAACACGAACAATTAACCATTCCGAAAGCGCGTTTACAGCCGACGCACCGACGCCGTGCAATCCGCCGGAAACCTTGTATCCGCCCGTGCCAAATTTTCCGCCTGCGTGAAGTACGGTGAAAATAACCTCAACGGCGGGTAAGCCCGTTTGAACCTGAATTCCCGTTGGAATTCCGCGCCCGTTATCGCGCACGGAAATGGAATTGTCGGGATGAATTACGATGTTAATTTCATCGCAGGCATCCATTAACGCTTCATCTACGGCGTTGTCCACGATTTCATAAACCAAATGATGCAAGCCTTTCGCCGCCGTCGAGCCGATATACATTCCCGGGCGTTTGCGAACCGCTTCAAGCCCTTCCAGCACCTGTATATTATCTGCAGAATACTCCTGTGTTATTTCACTCATTTAAATTTTCCTTCTTCCATTACTAATTTTTTATATTTTTTTATTTGAAATTCTTCCGTTCCGGTGCATGTAACAATGGTTTGCAAATTTTTTATCTGCTCGAATAAAAATTTTTGTCGATGCTTGTCCAATTCAGAAAGAACGTCGTCAAGCAGAAGAATGGGTGTTTCGTTTTTGCTTTGCCGAATAATTTCAATTTCCGCGAGTTTTGCGGAAAGCGCGGCGGTTCGCTGTTGCCCCTGCGAACCAAAATGCCGCGCGGAAATATTATTTATCGTAAATTCTATGTCGTCAGTGTGGATTCCGTCGGATGTCGTACCGCGAAAAATATCTTTCTCATGAGAACCTTCTATTGTTTTTTTAAACATATCGGGCGAAATACCGGGTTTGTATTCCAATTCCAAAGTTTCTTCTCCGCGTGTAATATTTTTATGAATTTCAGCGGCGATTTCATTTATTTTTTTAACAAACGCCGAACGGGTTTTCATAATTTTTAATCCGCATTTTGTAAGCTGCTCATCCCAAATGCTTAAACCGTCGTATTGAGACTTATCTTTTTGTAAAATTTTCAACAATGCGTTTCGTTGTTTTAACGCACGATGATATTCCCTCAAATCGCTGTAATAAACAGGCGAAAGCTGGCAAATTTCCATATCCATAAATCGGCGGCGCTCCGACGGTCCGGCTTTTATAAGCCGCAAATCCTCAGGCGAAAACATTACCACAAGCACCCGCCCAAATAAATCCTTCATATGCTTAACCGAAATAAAATCAATTGCGACGCTTTTTACCGATTTTTTACCCATAAGCTCTATTCGTGCGTCCAAAACGGAAAACATTCCCGCACGTTCCGTTTCCAAGCGAATGTGAGTAATTTTTTCGTTCCGTTTTATTAACTCGCTGTCGCTTCGCGCGCGCAACGACCGCCCAAACGCGCAAAAATATATTGCCTCAAGAAAATTTGTTTTTCCCTGCGCATTGTTTCCGAAAATTATATTTGTACCCGGTGAGAGCTCTTGATTTTTTATTTCAAGATTTCTAAAACCCGTTGCGCTGAAATTTTTTAAAATCATAAATCACACGGGCGGGCGAAGCGGTACA
>JAIRVD010000137.1 GCA_031254075.1 Clostridiales bacterium | reverse complement strand
AGCATTTCCTTTGCTTTAAAAAGGTGACGAATGTACGCACGTGTGTGCATTTTGCAGACTTCGCAGTTGCAGTTTGGGTCGAGCGGGCTTTCGTCGCGCTCGTGAACGGCGTTGAACATGTTCAGCTTGCCGCGGCTTGTGTAGACATGACCGTGGCGACCGTTTCGCGCGGGCAGAACACAGTCGAAAAAGTCGATTCCGCGCGCGACTGCTTCAAGCAGGTTTTCGGGCGTGCCTACGCCCATCAGGTATGTCGGTTTGTTTTGCGGCAGATGCGGAACGGTTTCTTCCAATATTCTGTACATTTCTTCCGCGGGTTCGCCTACGGCAAGCCCGCCGAGCGCGTAGCCGTCCAAGTCCATTTCGGAAATTTCTTTTGCGTGTTCTTTGCGAATGTCTTCGAAAATTCCGCCCTGATTTATTCCGAAAAGCAGTTGATTCCCGGAAACACTCGCCTTGCTTCTCACAAGCCAGCGCGTTGTTCGAGCAACGGAATCGCGCATGTATTCCCTTGTTGCCGGGAACGGTGCGCATTCGTCAAAAGCCATCGCAATCGTCGAACCGAGCACCGCCTGAATCGCCATGCTTTCCTCGGGTCCCATGAAAATTTTTCTGCCGTCGATGTGTGAAGAAAAATAAACCCCCTCCTCCTTAATTTTTCGTAATTTGCCGAGCGAAAAAACCTGAAATCCGCCGGAATCCGTAAGCACGGGACCATCCCATGCCATAAATTTTCTGAGCCCGCCCATTTCGCGAACAACACTTTCGCCCGGACGCAAATGCAAATGATAAGTATTGCACAACGCAACCTGACAGCCCGCCGCGCGTAAATCCGACGCAGACAAAGCCCCCTTAATCGCCGCCGCCGTAGCGACATTCATAAATACAGGCGTTTCAATTGTGCCGTGGAGTGTTTCCAGCGAAGCGCGTTTAGCGCGTCCTTCTGTTGAAATTATTTTATACAAAATATCACCTTACCGTTTCAAACCATTCGCAAAACATTTCCGATGCTTTGACCGCTCCGGAATAATTTAAATGGCTTGCGTCCCTAAAATCCGATATTTCAAACCGCCCGTCAGAAATGCCGCCATAGTTAAAATCAAGATACGGTATGCCGCGTTCTGCCGCAAACGCCGCTATTTCATTGTGTACAATATCATAATTTTCCATATAGCCCGTCATTGCCGCAAGCTTTGGCGCGGTTGCAAAAATCAACTGAATGTCATTTTCTCTGCAAAGCTCGACAATTCGCTCCAAATATTCCAATTGCACGCTCGAAAGCGGAAATAACCTGCCGTCGGGCGGGTTGCTGATAGCGTGATTATATTCTTCTTCCGAAATTACATAATTGCAAAAAACAAACCCAAGCGAGCGATAATATTCGGCAGTTGCCGGCGCGGCTCGCACCGTCATTAAAAGACCGAAAAAATTTTTGAAATTTGAACTTAAAAAATTATCCGCGTAATTGATAAAATCCTGTTGATATCTAATCGGTTTTATTAAGTATTTGAATCGCTCGGAAAAGGGAACAACCGAAAACATATATTGCGTTTGCAAAGCGGTGTTATCCATTGCCTGAAACAAAAGGTCTGCCTGTCTGAAATAAAAATCCTCTGTAAGCGCACTGTAAAGTACGTCCATCACAACTACATCGGGATTTTGATAATTAAGCACTTCAAGCAACGCAAAATATGCTCCGTCGGCGTTTTGCTCGGGCATCCCCAACTGAAAGCTACTTATTCCAAGCCGCCCGTTAATTATTTCGGGGTCGAAAGTGCAGTATGCATGGGAAGAACCAATAAAAATCATATCAATCTCACCGCGTTCAAATGCGTAAAAATCCTCGAACCGCTGACGATTCCAAGCCGCCACCTTGTTTTGCGAGGCAGCCCAATCGTAAATTCCGCTTATCATAATATAAATTAATACAAATGCAATCGCATAGGCTGACGCCTTTTTAAAATTGGAAGTAGATGAAGTCGCTTGCATTGTCGTACACCCCCATTACCAAAATACTTGTAAAAATAAATATATAAAACGCAAACCTTAAAGCAAACGATTTTCGCTCAAGCACCGAATGTATATTTTCTTTGCCGCTTATTCCGTCTGCAACGGATAAAAATATTATAAAACAAATACTTACAATAAGCTCAAAAAAAGTAAAGCCGAATCCGTTCAGCGTAAAGAATATATATTGCATGTCCGAAAGCTTTGAAAAATCCGAAAATAAATTTCGCACAATATAAAACGCATCTGCCACACTGTTTGCTCTAAAGAAAATAAACGCGAACGAAACAAGGCAAAACGTAGAAATTCGCCCGAAAATATCCGGAACAATTTTTTTTCTCGCACCGTGAATCAAGTCACTAAACAACTGAAACACCCAATGCAAAGCCCCCCATATAGCAAATGTCCAGTTAGCCCCGTGCCAAATTCCGCTGATTAAAAACGTGATGAAAACATTGAAATATTTCCGCGCGCTCGAACATCGGCTTCCGCCAAGCGGAATATATAAATAATCCCGAAACCAAAATGACAGCGAAATATGCCATCTCTGCCAAAACTCACGAATGTTTTTGCTGAAAAACGGTTGGCGGAAATTCTGCGTAATATCTATGCCAAGCACCTTAGAGCAACCGAGCGCAATATCCGAATACCCGCTGAAATCACAATATATTTGAAACGTAAACAACACAGATGCAATAACAAATGCCAATCCGCCATGCAAATGAGGCGCGTTAAAAACAGTATTTACGGCAACGGCGATTCTGTCCGCAATAACGATTTTTTTGAAAAAACCGAACGCCATAAATTTTATTCCGATTATTAAATTGTCAATGTTAAATTTCTTTTCGCTTTTTTCGCCAAAGAGCTGCGGCGCAAGACTTTCGTATCGTTCGATTGGCCCCGCAACAAGCTGTGGAAAATACGCGATAAACAGCAAATATTTGAAAAATTTTTTCTCGGGAACAGTTTTCTTTCCGTAAACATCAACCGTGTATCCAACCGCCTGAAATGTGAAAAACGAAATTCCGAGCGGCAAAATAATGCTGAATTTCGAAACGGAAAACTCCACCCCAAGCATCGACAATAAATCCGCAATTGATTCATTAATAAAGCCCAAATATTTAAAAACAAATAAAACGCCGAAACTTATCAGCAAAGAAATTATTAATATCGTTTTTCTTTTCGCCGGTTTATCCGAAAATTTATGTATTTGGAGCGACGCAAACCAACTCGAAAATGCCGAAAACACAACAAGCATTATAAACGCGGGATTCCAAGCCATATAGAAAATACAGCTCGCAACCAACAATATCCCCCAACGCAGTTTGTGCGGCGATAAAAAGTAAATAAGCACCACGGTAATAAAAAACACTATAAACAAAGACGAGTTAAAAAGCATTCTTCACCTCTTTAGTTTCTTTTTTTCGTGTGTTTCGTGGTTATCAACTTCTGTTTCCAGTCCCGTTTCTTCCAATGATTCCCGTAACACGGATTTGAAAACAATATTTTCCAAAACAATATTTTCCCATGCGCATCACCCTTTGTGATATGATAACCGAAAAAAGCGAGGTTTCATATATGTTATCATTAATCGCAACAGCCGCGTTCGGTTTGGAAGCGACGGTTAAGCGCGAAGTTACGGCGCTTGGATTTTCGGATATAAAATGTTTGGATGGGCGTGTGGAATTTTCGCCCGAGAATTTAAATGCGGGAATCGCGCGCGCAAATTTGTGGTTGCGTAGCGCGGACAGGGTTTTGCTGAAGATGGGAGAATTTTCGGCGACGACATTTGACGAATTATTCGAAAAAACCAAATCATTGCCGTGGGAGGAATGGATTACGGCGGACGGGCAATTCACGGTAACGGGAAAATCGGTGAAATCGGGATTATTCAGCGTACCGGATGTCCAGTCGATTGTGAAAAAAGCAGTCGTGGAGAAATTACGGCAGAAATACAATGTCGAGTGGTTTAAGGAAACGGGCGCGGAATACACGATTCAGGTTGCGCTGTTGAAAGATATCGCAACGCTTACGATTGACACAACAGGCGCGAAAAACGGCTTACACAAGCGCGGTTATCGCGAACGCGCCACACGCGCGCCGATGAAGGAAACAATGGCGGCGGCGTTAATCGAGCTTGCGCATTATCACGCACAGCCGTTTCTTGACCCATGCTGCGGCAGCGGAACGCTTCCGATTGAAGCCGCGTTAATCGCAAAAAACATTGCACCCGGTCTTGCGCGAAAATTTGCGGCTGAAAAATGGAATGTAATTCCGCAAAAGACATGGAAAGAAGCACGCGCGGCGGCTTATTCCGCAATAAAAACGGAGACGGAACCAATCATTCATGCCGCAGACATAGACCCCTCCGCAGTCGGACTCGCACGCGCAAACGCCGAACTCGCGGGCGTTGACGATGTAATTGTTTTTCACAATCGCCCCGTATCGCAAACCGTTTTGCCCGCCGACACGGGCATCGCAATAATCAACCCTCCATACGGCGAACGCCTCGGGCAAATCAAAGAAGCCGAAGCCCTATACGCACAACTCGGTGCCATTTTCAACCCTACAAAATGGCATGTCTATGTAATCACACCCGACGAATTCTTTGAAACCGCCTACAAAAAAAGAGCCCGCGCAAAACGCAAACTCTTTAACGGCATGATAAAAACAGATTATTACCAATATTTTTAATTATCTTCTCATTCTTAATATAAAGCTCAACAACTGTGCAAGCGAAACCGCAAGCGCGGCCACATATGTTAATGCCGCAGCATTCAAAACCTTTTTCGACCCGCTGACTTC
>JAIRVD010000042.1 GCA_031254075.1 Clostridiales bacterium | reverse complement strand
AAACCAACAGAACGGGACGAAGTTGCTCTGTTTTCCTCCCCGGCTCTTTTGGTGAAATCCTCATAATATGATAAGACTTTTTCCGAATTTGTAAGCATTATTTTCTCCTTTAAATTTTTTCGTTACAGCCCGTTCTGTTTATTTTCTGAAAAAATATTCTGCCAAGGCACTGCCGCTTTCGAAAAAATTATTTTCATTTACGCCGTTTTCGGAAAAAAACTTAGTTTCGTCAGCAACTAAGTCTTTTCCGCTGTTGAACAGAATAAACGGAATAGGTTCGTCGGTGTGTGTGCGAATTTCAAGCGGCGTTTTGTGGTCGGGAAGAACAAGAATGCGAAACGGCTCGCCGCAGTTTTTCAGATAATCGTAAACGGCGGCGAATATTTTTTTATCAATATATTCCATTGATTTAATTTTGCCGTCGAGGTCGCCGCAGTGTGAGCATTCGTCGGGGGCTTCGACATGCAGAAAGACGAAGTCTTCGCCGTTTTTGAACGCTTCGATTGCGGCTTGTGCCTTGCCTTCATAATTTGTGTGAATCGTTCCCGTTGCGCCGGGAATGTCGGGGCAGGAAAACCCCGCGTAATAAGCGATGCCTTTAAGCAAATTTACCGCTGTAACCATGCAGCCTTTTACGCCGTATTTTTCTTTGTGCGGGAAAAGGCTCATTTTTTTTCCCTGTCCCCAAAACCAAACGGAATTTGCGGCGGGCTTGCCGTTTTTCATGCGTTCGATGTTAAGCGGGTGGTTTTTAAGAAGCTCGTGGCTTCTGCGCATTAAATCGCGATAGATTTCATCGCCCTGCGGAAAATATTCGGCAAAATTTTTTCCCAAAATATCATGTGGCGGAATCGCTTTTAATTCGCCCGCGTTTTTCGCAATTAAAAGGCAACGATAACTTACGCCCGGATAAAAGCGCAAGTCTTCGCTGCCTAATTTTTCATCAATAAATTTAATTAATATTTCGGCGTCCTCGTTTTCGAGTTCGCCCGCGCTGTGGTCAACGATTATTTCGCCGTCAAGCGTCACGAAATTTGTGCGAATCGCCGTTTCGTCTTCGCGCATTTCAATTCCCATCGCGGCGGCTTCAAGCGGGGCTCGTCCCGTTAAACATTCCGCCGGGTTGTATCCGAGCAAAGATAAATTCGCCGCGTCGCTGCCCGGCTCCATTCCGACGGGAACCGTTCGCACAAGTCCCGTTTCGCTCACCTTCGCAAGCGCGTTTATATTAGAAATATCTGCCGTTTCAAGCGGCGTTTTTCCGCCGAGTGATTCAATCGCCCAATCACTGCAACCATCGGGAACCAAAATAAAATATTTCATAAAATCAATCCTTCGTTTGAATGCAATGCCGTAAGAATATCATTTATTCCATAAAGCCGTCCATCGCAATTTTCAATATGTTTCCGAACTGCCGTCATGATAAATCCCTATCACTTGCGCGTCACGGTCTTCGGCAAGTTTTAATCCTTCTTCGAAAGGAAGAATAAACAACGCGGTCGAAAGCATTTCCGCGATTTGGGCATTCGGATGAATTACCGAAACCCCCGCGAAACGATTTGCCGGAAATAATGTTGCGGGGTCAATTATATGACCTTGTCTGCGATAATCTCCGCTTGACGCTATGGCGGTACCGTTTACGGTTATGGTGTCAAAAACAGCATCTAAATTGAAAGGGTCTTGAATTCCAACGTTCCAATAATCGCGCCCGTCTAAAGGAGAGCCTACGGTAATCACATCTCCGCCTGAATTTATTAATCCCGAAACAAGCCCCGCTTCCGCCGCAAGCCGCACGGCGCGTTCCATGGCAAAACCTTTGGCAATCGCACCTGCATCCAGTGACATTCCGGGGTTTGTCAAAAAAACGGTATTCAACTGCTCATCAATAATTATGTTGTTTATATCCGTATTTTGAAAAGCTTCTTCAAGTTGCGCAATCGAAGGAACCGTATCCGAATCGCGTGCGTCGCGCCATAATTGCAATACCGAACCAAGCGCGATATTTACCGTGCCGTTTGTCGAAACATAGCATTCTTTTCCAAGCAACAACAAATCAATGATTTCCCTGCTGAACGTTACGGGAGAAAGTCCCGCGTTATCATTTATGGTTTTTAAATTGGAAATTCCCTCGTAATTATTATAAATATCAAACTGCATGTGCAGATTTTCCATGGTAGAATGAATGATATCAAGGTAAAGCTCAAACTCGGACTCCGTTTGCGTGTAAGCAATGAATGTCGTATGAGTATCGAACAACAAAAAAAACTCTGCTTGGTAACGCCGCGGGTTTCCCGTGCCGCATGAAACCGCGGCAAACAACGAAAGCAATACAAGCGCAAATTTTTTCAAATGTAATCGGAGGCATGGCAAATGAACCGTCCCCTTATAAAAAAACATGATATTTTTATTTATGCCGCTTCAATTATTATTGCGGTTTCAATTTATCTTTTAACCGGGGGAAACGTTAAAGGCACAACAGGGCAAATATCAATTGACGGAAGAATTGTTAAAACGATAAATTTATCGCAAGACGCAATATTTTTAATTGATGAAAACATCCGCTTTCAAGTAGAAAACGGAGCAATTGGGTTTATCGAATCAAATTGTGCCGATAAAGTTTGCGTAAACGGCGGAATGATAAGCAGACAAGGACAAATCGCGGTTTGTTTGCCAAACCGCGTTTCGCTTACAATTGTGACCGAGATTGAATTTGACACTATTGTATATTAAGGAATTGATTATGAGTAAAAAAATTGCGTTTCTCGGGTTGATGCTGGCAATTATGCTGATATGTACGGCACTTGAACATATGTTGCCGCCAATTCCGTTTTTGCCGCCGAATGTTCGGCTGGGTCTTGCGAATATCGCGCTGATGTTTTGTGTGTTTTTTGTAAGCCGCTCATCCGCGATTACATTAAACGCGCTGAAGGCATTCTTTGTTTTACTTACACGAGGCCCCATCGCGGGTGTTTTTAGTTTATGCGGCGGGCTTTTATCTGTTTGCGTAATAATTTTACTGCTGTATATTTTCCGCGAAAAAATCTCGTACACCGCTGTTAGTGTTGCGGGGGCAACAGCTCATAATTTTGGGCAATTCGCGGCTTTTTCGGTTTTAATTTCTTTGCATTTATGGTATTTGCCTGTTTTAATAATTGCAGGCATAGCAACCGGAATTGTAACCGGAACAATGTTAAAAATACTGTTGCCTGTGATTGGAAAAATCAGACCGTATACCTAATCGCTTTAACAGGACATTTATTTACGCATTCCAAACACATCGTACATTTATCATAGTCAATTGTCATGACATTGTTTGAAAAACCGATTGCGTTTTCGCCGCAAGCTTTTATACATAAATTGCAATTAATACATCCTGCACGGCAATTTTCCCGAACAACCTTGCCTTTATCACGAGAATTGCATGGCATACGCACCTTTGCTTTGTCAGGCACCATTTCAATTATGTTTTTAGGACAAACCTGTACGCATTTTGAACAGCCTGTGCATTTTTTTGTGTTAACTACCGCAATATTGTTTTTCATTTCAATCGCGTCGAAAGGACAGGCGTGTTTGCAGCTTTCGTGACCGATGCAACTGTACAAACATTTCTTATTGCCGCCGGTTGCAAGCTGCGAAGCCGCCACACAACTTTTAGGGCCGTCATATATGTAGCTGCGTTTAACATTATCGTCGGAACCGTTGCACTTTACAAAAGCTACCATGCGGTCTGTGCCTTCATATTTGACTCCCAAATGTTCCGCGATTTCGGCAGCGGCGGAAGCACCCCCCGGCGAACAGCTTTTATAATCGGCTTCGCCTTTTACAACTTTCTCGGCAAACATTGAACATCCCGGCTGACCGCAAGCCCCGCAATTGGCGCCCGGCAAAACATTAATAATGCGGTCAACCCTCGGGTCGCCTTTAACGGCACATTTACGTGCCGAAAACCCCAGGATTATACCGAAAACAAGAGCAAGCCCGCCAACGCTGAAAATCGCAACTAACATAGCTTCAATCATATGCCCCTCCTAAATAATCCCTTGAAAACCCATAAACCCGATACTCATAAGCCCTGCGGAAAACAACGCAAGCGGAAACCCCCGAAACACTTCGGGGATATCGGGGTTATGTTCATATTTTTCCCTGATGCCTGCCATGAGCAACATTGCAAGCGTGAAGCCCGCGCCTGCCCCCAAAGCGTTAACAATCGCTTCAATAAAACTTAATTCCTGATTGATGTTAATTAAGGTTACGCCAAAAATCGCGCAATTAGTTGTGATAAGCGGAAGATATACACCCAGCTTTGAATAAAGCGCAACGAACATCTTCTTCATGAACACTTCAACAAATTGAACAATTGACGCGATAATTAAAACAAATACCAATGTTCGCAAGTATGTAATGTCAAGCGGAACCAAAACAAGATTGTAAAATAACCATGTCATAACAGACGCAAGGACCATGACGAATGTAACGGAAATTCCCATTCCGATTGCCATGTCTGTTTTTTTGGAAACGCCGAAAAACGGGCACATTCCCAAAAACTGCGCAAAGACATAATTGTTAATAAATGCGGAGCCAATTAGAATCATAAAAATATTCATTTTTTTGCCGCCTTTTTCAAATTAATTTGTTTCATAATCATTAAAATAGGTCCGAGCGTAAAAAACGCGCCCGGCGGCATAATCATAATAAGTAAATGTGATGAGCTGTCCTGAATCAGCTCAATCCCGAAAATAGAACCGCTTCCGAAGAATTCGCGAATAACGCCGATTGTAAATAAGCCCAGCGTAAACCCAAGCCCCATACCGAGCGCATCAACCAAAGACGCGAAAGGTTTATTTTTAGAGGCGAATGACTCTAAGCGCGCAAACAATATGCAGTTTACAACGATTAGCGGAATAAAAATACCCAGCGACTCATTAATTTCCTGCGGAGCGTAAGCATTCATAAGAAGCTGCACAATCGTAACAAACCCCGCAACTATAACACCGGAAGC
>JAIRVD010000232.1 GCA_031254075.1 Clostridiales bacterium | reverse complement strand
GTGAGGGATAAAACCCCGCTTGCGAAACATTTGCGCAAAGCACTTCGGCAAATGAAATGTCCGCGTGACAAAATTACAGGCAAAGAACGTGATTCGGATTTCGCCGCACAAATATTTGGATTTTCAGAAGCGGCATCCGAATGGCTTTTAAAAAGCAATCAACACGAAATGCATAATAACGTTCTCGAACTTTTCTTCGAATCCGGAAAATTCTTAATGATTTCGGAAATTTACGATAACCATAAAACACAATTCATTTCGATTAACGACAAAACAATGACGCTGTTCTGCCTTGACCCTTCGGAAATCATCGCCGAAGCCTTGAAGCGCGCGAAAGCATCCGTTCTTTTTTCCGCGACATTAACGCCGCTTCCGTATTTTCGCGAAACACTCGGCGGAAACGACGGCGACACAATGCTGATGCTTCCGTCACCGTTTGACCCGCGCCGTTTCGCAACAATTCTGCACACCGGAATCTCAACAAAATACACAGACCGTGAAAATTCCTACGCGCCGATATCCGAAGCAATTTTCACTGCAATAAATTCAAAAAAAGGAAATTATCTCGTCTTCTTTCCGTCCTACATATACATGCAAAGCGTTTATGAAATTTTTACCGATTTATATCCGCACATCGAAACCCTGCTGCAAACATCTTCCATGACAGAAGATTCCCGCGCGGAGTTTCTTACGCGTTTTGACGAAAACAATCCGCAAACTCTCGTCGGCTTCACCGTTCTCGGCGGAATCTTTTCCGAAGGCATCGACCTCGCGGGCGACCGCTTAATCGGCACAATAATAATCGGCGTCGGCTTTCCGAAAATCTCATCGCGCCACGATTTAATCCGCGATTATTTCAATGAGAAAAACGGAGACGGTTTCGACTACGCCTACGTTTTTCCCGGAATGAACAAAGTCCTTCAAGCCGCAGGCCGCGTAATCCGTACCGAAACCGACAGCGGCTTTGTTCTGCTAATCGACAGCCGCTACGCCGAACAAAAATATAAAAATCTTCTGCCCGCCCATTGGACAAACAAAATATTTATTCGAAACGCGAAACACATCCCTGCATTAATTTAAATATCTTTGCATTATTTAAAGAAATTACCACCGCTTCTTTTCTTTAAAATACTTGCGCAAATCTTTCATATCGTGTTAAAATCTCCGTAATATTTTACCTTGACACAGATGTTTGTTTTTTCAGATTGTAAAAATAAAGGGGATGTGCATGGAAAATTCTTTAAAAGCATGAAACAAGCCACACATCGGCAAGAGGTTCATGCTTTTTATGTTGCGCGCTTATTCAGCTCGACAATAAAGCACAAAGGCGGCGAAAATGTCGGAAGAAAAGAAAAACTTATTAAACCCTCACAAAGATACAATGTTCCGCGGATTATTTAAAACCGCAGAAAATTTTTTGCATTTGCTCGAAAGATGCCGCAACAGAAAGCTTGATTTAAACGCAGAAGATTTAGTGCTTTTTGATTTGAACACAGAATACACCAGCAGAAAACGCCGCAACGATGTTTCGTTTATAACAAGGGACAATCGGCTTATAATCTTGGTGGAGCATCAATCAACAATTTCAGCAAATATAGCGTTTAAGCTGTTGCTTTATTATTTCGAGCTGATTCAGCTCTGGGTTAAACAAAATAAAATTGATATTCACGCAAGGGTAGCCATCCCCACGTTGCCGATGCCGGAATTCTATGTTGTCTACAACGGCAAAGAGAAACTGAAGGACAATTTTTCATCATTTGAATTGAAACACTCGAATATCAATATTTCCGTGCAGGTTGCAATAATAGACATAAGCTTCGACAGCCTCAAAGAGACAGAAGCATCAAATGCATTGGCGGGTTACAGCTATTTCTACAAAAAATTCGAAGAATACACCCTTCAGGGAATCAACAGAGATAATGCCTTTATGAAATCAAGGGAAGACTGTATAAAAGCAGGATACCTAAAAGGGTTCATCGAGAAGGAGGATTTAATCGTAATGTACAGCGATATATTGGATTATGACGCGCAACTGCGGTCAGAAGGCAGAGAAGAAGGCAGAGAAGCACTTCGGGGCGAAACCGCAATAGAAATGCTCAAAGAAGGCTTTGACACAGAAAAGATTGCAAAATGTTTGAAGATGCCTGTCAAGAAGGTTGAAGAACTTATGGCAAAAGTTGGATAAACAATGGTGACAAGGTCGAGGAAGTAAACAAAAAGCTTATCGAATACATCACAAAGGGAAGGCAAAATTGAGAATTTGCTGATTACAGACAGATACATTTCGGGGAAGGACAAGAAGAACGATTAATGCGGCAGTTATTGGGGCATACCCCATAAAAATATAAGGAGGGATATTTTAATGTCCAAAAAGCGTTTTATGGCAATGTTTATGGCATTGCTGATGATGTTCGGAACATTTTCGACTGCGTTGGCAGAAGCGGTAACAACCGTTCGCGACGTGGAAAGCTTTGTCCTGTTGTTTGACGGGATGAACGTAGTTCCGGGCGATGAGTTGGAGCTTGAGTATGCGTTGTTTAACAACGAATGGGAAAACTACTCGGGCGACGACTACACCATTGATTGGAGTTTGTCGGGAGCCGCAAGCGCGGACACCGTAATTAATGGCGGTGTTCTTTTTGTTGGCGCAGACGAAACGGCGGATGAACTTTCAATTACCGCAACGCTGTATGCAATTGTGGTAAACGACGCCCCGCCGGTGCTTCCCGATGACCCGGCGGACGACGACGATGATACAGCCGCCGACGATGACGGAACCGATGACGGGGGAACCGACGACGGAGCCGTCGATGATGGAGCAACCGACGACGGGGCAACCGACGACGGAGCAACAATCGACGATGACGACGGCGATGTACTTGGCGTGTCTACCGAATACATTGCAACCGCATACGCAACCGTTTATGTGGTTGACGAAGAAGATGAACCCTTCTTTGAGACTCCCGCGCCGTTAAACTCAACAACAATTACGGAGGCAGTATTTAACTGGGATGTATACGACGGAACGAGTTTTGGTTCGAACGTAACGCGCAAAAACGCGT
>JAIRVD010000208.1 GCA_031254075.1 Clostridiales bacterium | reverse complement strand
GTGTATCGCCAGCGGCGCAAATTATTATGCGGCCAGTCGCCGTTGCCGAGCCAAATTTGAAACGCGTAATAGAAAAGCAAATTGTCGATATCAACAATTGATTCAAGTTCTGCGAAAATTGCGTCATCGGTTAAATCAAGAAACGCGTATTCGTTTTTGTAAGTCAGCGCAAGCTCTTGTTCTTCTGTTGCGTTGCGGAACCACCATTCGCCGCGCTCGACAACATCGAATTCGCGTGTCGGTGTGTTGAATAATTCTTGCAGATAATGTTCGTCGAAGCGAGTTTGCAGCCACACATAGCCTTTGTATTCGCCGTTAATGAACAGCGCAGCGGCACGAACGGGCGTTGCGGCAATAAAATCCGCCCGGCGCGCGATTACGGAACTGAGTTCGTTCGTAAGAATTCCGTGGTGGCGGTCGTTTCCGCCGTTTCGCAGAATAAGCGTGTTATATTCTTGCAAAGGCGTTGCGAAACCGTCTTGAATCACATCGCCCGGAAAAAATTCAAAATGAAAACGTCCCGCGTCGGGAGAGTATTCTCTTCGCGCAATTAAGCGAAGCGATTTCACACGCTCCGCGCGAGACCACGCGCCCGAAACACGAACCCCCGCCGCCTGTGAAAGAATTCGTTCGCCGTTCGGCAAGAAAGCCTCGACGTAAATCGGACGTTCGCTTTCGGGACCGGACTGATTGAAATTCGCGGGTACGGTCGGGTCAATACGTGCGCCGGGGTTTTCGGCAAGATATTCTTCACGGATAATTCCATCGACAAGAATTCCCGTTACATGGTCATACAAATGTTCGGGATTCGTTGAAAGCGAAAATACCATTACATCAAAACGTTCATCAACGCCGCTTCCGATAAAAAACGTGTGAGTAAGCGGCTCGGTGATTTCTTCTTCGAACACCGCAATAGCACGCAAAACAATTACATCCATGTGTTGACGCGTCGTAAATACCAGCGGCTCCGAAAATCTTGCGGATGCTATTGTAGGTTCCGCCCCGTCCAGTGTATAATGAATTTCGGCGGCCGAATTTGAAAAAATTTCAACCGCTACGCCTGTCGGAAAAAAGTGTGAGTCTTCCGAAAACCAAATCGTTAAACCTTCCTGCGCCAAGTCGGCGGCGTTCATGTCTTCCGGCAAAACTAAATCTACAGGATACGCATTCAACCAGAAAAACGCTCCTGTCAAAATCGAAATTGAAAAAGCGAGAACGAGGATTCTTTTCATAAAATTCCTCCTACATATTATGTAAAGGGTGATTGCATTTGCGATACCGAAACGAAAAAAAATATATCATCAACGAACATACCGCGGCGATTTTACGCGCGCGTGCGTCGGCGGTAATGAAGCCCGACGAAAACGGCGGTTCGTATATCGTGAATAATTTATATCTCGACGACAGATACGACAGTTTTTACAATTCGAAACAGCTCGGACGATTCGCGCGCGATAAATTTCGCATCAGATTTTACAACGGCGATGAATCGTTCATTCGTCTCGAACGCAAGCACAAAGACGGAAATCTTGCCTACAAGGATACCATGACTATTTCCAAGGAACAATACCAAATGGTAAAATCGGGCGATTTGGGTTTTATTCTCAAAGAAGAAGCCCTGCTGTGGCAAACACTTGCGATGATTTATCGGCTGAAGGGATTGCGTCCGACCGCGAGTTTCGCGTATAAACGAGAGGCATTCGTATACCAAGCGGGCGATGTGCGTTTTACATTTGACAGTCCGCCGTTCTGCGCAGAAGACGAAATGCCGTTTCAATACGAACCGCTTTCCGCCACCTACGGAAAAGAAGAATATAATTTACTGCTTGAAGTAAAATACACAAATTTTTTGCCGGAAATAATTAAACGCTTGCTCAACGGCTTGCCGCTTGCGCAAACGGAAATGTCAAAATACAGCGTTGTAAGAGAGAGAGGAGTTTTACCCTATGGGAAGATTTGATTTTTTAAGAGAGTTGATTTTCAATCCACAGATTAAAGTTTTAGCAGAACTTCGCCCCGAAAGTGTAGTTTCGGTGCTTGCGGTTGCGGCGTTCTGCGGTTTTATTATTTTTCTTGTTTACCGATTCTTTAATCGCGGCGTACTTTACAGCGAAAATTTTAATTTGTTAATCATCATGGTTACGATTGTTACCGCGTTTATTATTATTACAATCGGTACAAACCTTGTTCTCACACTCGGAATGGTCGGCGCGTTATCCGTCGTGCGTTTCCGTGCCGCCATAAAAGACCCGCTTGATGTCGGCTTCCTTTTCTGGGGCGTCGCCGCGGGACTTACCGCCGGCGCAAGATTGTATCCCGTCGCGCTAATCGGCACCGCCTTCATCGCCGTAATCTATATCGCCTTCACCATGGCACGCTTCGATAAACGCGCGTTCCTGCTAATCATCCGCTACGGAAACGCCGCCGAAGCCGCAGTCCTTTCTCAACTGGGAAAAATTAATCACAAATTAAAAAATAAAACTGTAAACAATAATTTCACCGAAATCACCGTTGAAGTTAAGGTTAATAAAAACAATACAAGCTTTATTGATTCCCTCAAAGAAACCGAAAACGTTGATAATGTTGTTTTGGTTGAATATACAGGTGATTACGCATAATAATGAGCAATTAATCTCTTATTATTTATCACGACATAACGCATGACTTCCAAAATCGACGTACAGCGAAGAACAATCTTAAGGAGGAACGATTGTGATATGTTTAGTTCGGGAAATACCGGTTTATTATAAGGAATACGGCGAGGGAAAACCTATTTTATGTATACACGGGTATTCAGTTGACCATCGTTTAATGACGGGATGTTTAGAACCTATATTCACACA
>JAIRVD010000200.1 GCA_031254075.1 Clostridiales bacterium | reverse complement strand
AAGTGTGCAAAGAGTATAGCTTGGTATCGTTTTGTGCAAGTCTTGTGTATGTTCCGATATTTCTGTCTTCGGGACCTTGAATGTTAAAATTTTCAATGGCAACAAGCTCATTTTTATGCGAATCCCAATTTTCAAAATACGACCAATACGTGTAGCAAATACCGCTTTCACTTATTTCTTGGGCAGTGGGAGGTGTCAGCCAGTATAATTCATCATCCGAAAACATATCGGAATATTTTTCACGGCTGTTGTTTTCCAAAAGGATATTTATATCTTCGGGACCTAAAAAAAATTTTTCTTTGAATTCGGTTGTGCCGCCGTATTCCGTTTCGCCGTTTTCGCCGTACATGATAATTTTTATATTAAAAAGATACGCAATTTTTAAAATAACAGCCTGTACAGCTATTTGCCAACCTATAAACGGTCGCCCCTGCTCTACGAAGCCAATTTTGTTTATTTTTCTGACCACATCGGGAGCGGGAGAAATCTTTATGTTGTCATATCCGGCGGAAATAAATCGGTCGAGGTTTTTTTCACCGACATCAATGACCAAATCGGGGCGTATGGTTAATGTTAAAACACGCAAGCCATATTTATTTTTCATCATATGCGCTACATATGAGCTGTCTTTTCCTCCGCTTACAGGAACCAAACAATCAAAAACGCCCTTACCCTTGTGCTTTGCAATAAGTTCGGTTAAAACATTTTCCCGTTTTTCCCAATCCAATGTTTTTTTTTCCTCATGCCATTTGCACGCGCTGCAAATACCATTCTCATCGAATTTCATTCGGGGTCTTGTCTCCGGCATAAGACAAACGGAACAAGTTTTAAATATCTTCACAGAACCAACTCCTCGGGAAAGAGCCCGTATAAATTATGGTCATCAAATATATTACCCAGTTTTAATTTTTTTCGTAAAACCCCTTCCGGCTTAAAACCGGCGTTTAAAAACATTTTATTGGCGGCGATATTAGACGCAAAACAACCGCCTTCAAGTTTTCTTAACCCAATCTGCTCAAACGCATATCGGCAACCCATGCGCAAAATTTCCGTTCCGAAGCCCTTACCCGCGTGATTTTTGTTTCCGATTAAAAAACCCATATCGGCAATTGAGTTGTACAAACTGATATGCCCTATTTTTAATGTCCCGATAAATTCATCTTCATAATAAACAGCAAAAAAACAATCATTATTGCTGCTTATCAAGCCCTTTACATAGCTTTCTATTTCCGAAAACGGCGTGTTTAAAAAATATTCATAACGCCCGATGTACTTTATATTGTCATATTCACGCAACCAAGAATAATAATCGGGGTGGTGAAGTTCAGTTTCCGTAAATTCGCGCGCGGAAAGCCCCGCAATTTTTTCGCTGTTTAATGTAAGACCTTTATACACGGCACATCTTCCTTAACATAATTTTTTACAAATAAAATCTTCATTTATTATCGTGTCCGTTAATATTGAAACAATTATTTTGCTTGTATCGCCGTTGCCGTACAAAATTTCCATATTACTTATTTTTTTAACAAACGCTTCATCGAGTGCGGCATGGATACCTTTTTCAATTTCATCGGCGGAATAACCGGTATCAATTATATTTTCGTGTCGCAATCGTCCGTTTTGTCGGTCGCCGATATTTACAACGGGCAAGCGCATACACGGAGCTTCAATAATACCGCTTGAAGAATTTCCAATCATTAAATTCGCGTGTTTAAGAACATCTAAATATAAATGCCCCAATGATTCAACGAAGAAGCTGTTCTTATTTGATTTTACATAATTTTTAATCATATCGTTTATTTCCGCTCCGCCGTGGTCTATATTTGATGCGGTAAAAAGAATTGTCGCATTAAATTTATCCAAGGCATTAAGCAAATTGATTATTTGCTCTTTTGAATTATTTGTCAATGTTACAGGGTGGTACGTTACAATAAAAAAAGGAGGTTCGATTGCAAAACCCAACCTTCCTTCTAAGGTTTTCCTGTCTGTGAATTCGTGATTTTTTATATTTTCAACAACGGGTGCGCCGGTGTTAAATACCCGAAACGGTTGTTCTCCCATGTTGATAATATTTTTTTTATAAATATCCGTTACGGCAAAATGCAAATGAGCCATTTTTGTTATCGCGTGGCGTATCTGTTCATCAATCGCCCCTTCTGTTGCTTCCCCGCCGTGAATATGCGCTATCGGAATATTCATTGCAACAGCGGCGGATGCGGCTGCCAATATTTCATATCTGTCGCCAAGCAATAATAAAATATCGGGTTTAAGGTGCGTGAATGTATCCGCAAGCCGCATCATAAAAAGCCCCATGCTTTTGGCAATCCCGGCTTTATTATCGGAATCCGTTAATATATCTATTTCGTCGTCAATTTTGAATCCGTCTTTTTTAATAATGTCAACCGTGTATCCTTGGCTGACGCTTAAATGGCTTCCCGTAACAATTAATTGCAATTCAAGCGAAAGGCTTTCATTTATGCCTTTCAATGTTTCGTATAAAAGATGATATTCCGCTCTGCCGGATGTAACAACACAAATTTTTTTCACGAATTAATCAACTCCGCAACACGCTCTGCATCTTCCGGCGTCAAATTGGAACTGCATGGAAGATTTACAATTTTTTCATGATATTCAATTGCCTTGGTTATTTTATATTCGCGGTATTGTTTGTACATATCAAGCGTATGCATCAGTTTCCATATGGGTCTTGCCTGTACCAGATTTTCACCGAGATGTTTTATCAGACTGTCTCTGTCATCGGAAAGATAGCTGTAAAACCAATAATTTGGTCTTATATTATCATTAAAAGGCAATAGCGTAACACCGAGTTTTTGATAATAATTATAATTTCTTTTCTTGGTATCTATGAATTCTTCCAAGCGTTCAAGCTGCGCAACGCCTATCGCGGCTTGAATATTTGTCATGCGGTAATTGTATCCTATTTCATCATGGATAAAATAAACCTCGTCCGCTTTTGCCTGTCTGGATAAATGCCTTATGTGGTTTATGCTGTCTTTGCGGTTTGCGACAACCATGCCGCCGCCGCCGGTTGAAATAATTTTATTACCGTTAAAAGAATAAACCCCGTAATCGCCGATAGCACCCGCCATACGCCCGGCGTAATCGCCGGAAGTATAAAATGTACCCACAGCTTCGGTTGCGTCTTCGATAACGGGAATATTAAAACGCCGTGATATCTTCATTATTTTTTCCATATCCGCGCCGTTTCCGAAAATATGAACAACGACAATTGCTTTTACAGGCTTGTTAATTTTTTTGTCATAGGATACACCGTCGCGCATTTCGCATTCTTTTTCCAGATAATGTTCAAGCTTTACGGGGTCTATGCACAGGCTGTCGTCGCAATCCATGAAAACCGGCTCGGCACCGACATATCGTATCGGGTTTACGGTGGCAATAAAAGTAAGCGTAGGCGTAATTACAATATCACCCTCGCATATTCCGCAATCTGTCATCGCAAGATGCAAACCCGCAGTGCCGCTTTGCACGGCAACCGCGGATTCAACCTTTGCGTATGCGGCAAACTCGGTTTCAAACCGCCCGATATACGAACCCGTCGCCACCCATCCGCCGCGCAAGGCGTCCGCAACGTATTCTTCTTCTTTGCTTCCTATATTAGGTACAGACAGCGGAATAAAATCAATATTCAATCAATTCATCCTCTTCAAAGTCTCGAATTGCTTTTGTTCCCAATATTTCAAACCATTTCATCGGCGAAATACCGTTTCCGGGACGCTTTACCGTTATATTGTTTTCGGTTAATTCTTCACCTTTGCGCAAATAATGTTTTGCAACAATGCTTTTACGCACTATTTCAATGTTTTTACGTTCGGAAATTGTCGGGGCTTTTTCTCCCGTTCCCATTGCTTTTTCAATATTGCGAATAGCTTTTATCATCGCAGTAAGTTCATGTGGCTCAAGGCTTGCCCTGTGGTCGGGACCTTCCATGTTTTTATCCAGCGTAAAATGCTTTTCGATTATTACAGCCCCCAAAGCCGCCGCGGCAATGGGAATTTCTATACCCTGCGTATGGTCTGAATAGCCTGCTTTTAATCCTAATGCTTTAATCGAATTTATGGCATTCAAATTTACTTCTTCCGGCGGTGCGGGGTATTCCGTAGTGCAGTGTAACACGGTTATTTCGCCCGCTCCGTTATCTTTTAGGATTTGTACGGCTTCTTTTATTTCATCAAGCGTACTCATGCCACTTGATAAAATTACAGGTTTTCCTGTTTTTGCGATTTTTATCAGATACGGAAGATTCGTAATTTCCCCCGACGGGATTTTCCAAAACGGCATGTCAAAATTTTGCAAAAAATCAATGCTTTGCAAATCAAAAGGTGTCGAAAGAAATTTAATATTATTTTGATTACATAATTTTATTAAACCGGGATACGCTTCCGACGGTAATACCAACCCGCGAAGCATTTTCAACTGACTTTCATTTTTCCCTGTAGTTTTTTTTTGATACGCCGCCTTTTGGGCTGTTTTTGAAACAAGAAGCTCAGGCTGAAATGTTTGAAATTTAATTATATCCGCGCCCGCTTCCGCAGCGTGAAGAATCAGTTTTTCTGCGAGCCGCACATCGCCGTTATGGTTTACGCCGGCTTCCGCTATTATCAATATGCTCATTATATAAGCTCTTTTCTTTTGAATACACCGTCAACATCTTTTTTTACAATTGATAAATTTGCGTGTTTTTCAACAATTTCATCAAAATATTTTTCCGTAATACCCAATGTTTTGCAAAAATCTCTTTTCGCCATAGGGTCACATACAAAATCTCTTTCCTTAATTAATTTCAATGCGTGTTCTCTTGTAATGGCTCCTTCTCTTGCCAGACGGCTGGCGATATCGGCAGTTCTTTGCGCGCCGAATTTAACATATTTACACCATTGGTGGCACAAATATCCGATACTGTCCATTTGAGTATAGCTTTCGACCGCTCCCTGCCTGTTCCATTCGTTAAAATCGTCTAAATCTTTGAATCCGATTAAACGCGCTTGCTCAAGTGAATCCTGTATCGAATAAGGATAAATTGCACCCATAAAAATATATTTGGTTTCATCATCGCTCAAAGGATGAAAAATATCGAGTGTTTTTGTGCTTCCGTATTCAAAATTGCTTTCTCCGTAAAAAACCAAAGGAATTTTCATGTTTTTTGCAATCGTCATAGGAATGCCTCTCCCGCCGACCATTCTGTCATCCACAAATTTTAACGGATTTAATTCGTCCGTAAACCCTT
>JAIRVD010000191.1 GCA_031254075.1 Clostridiales bacterium | reverse complement strand
ACCGCGCTTCCGATTATCGAAACGCAGGCGGGTGATATTTCCGCATACATTCCGACGAACGTAATTTCAATTACGGACGGTCAAATCTTCCTTGAGCTTGAATCGTTCAACAAGGGTATTCGTCCGGCTGTCAACCCGGGGCTTTCCGTATCGCGCGTAGGCGGCGCGGCGCAAATTAAGGCTATGAAAGTCGTAGCCGGTCCGCTTCGTTTGGAGCTTGCGCAGTTCCGCGAGTTGGAATCATTCGCGCAATTCGGCTCGGATTTAACGAAGGATACGCTCGAACGCCTCGACCAAGGACGCCGCATCGTAGAAATATTAAAGCAACCGCAAAACTCTCCGTTACCGGTAGAGCAGCAGGTTCTTGTTTTCTACGCGGTAACGAAGAAGCATTTCTCAGGCGTTGCCGTTGCGGAAATTCAAGCGACGGAAAGAAAATTCCTGAAATTCTTCGTGGATAATCATGAAAATATTCTTGAACAAATTCGTGCCGAAAAACAAATCGGCAAAGAACTCGGCGAAAAAGTCGAAACCGCTATATCAGCTTTCAAAGCAACTTTGTAGTTTAGGAGTGTGACGCTGTATGCCGTCTATGAAGGCGATTAAGCGCAGGCGATTAAGCGTAAAAAACATATCGCAAATAACCAAGGCTATGAATTTGGTGGCGACTTCGAAATTGCAGAGGGCTCGTGCCAATAAATCAGCCGTTGGTAAACCCGTTCAGGCGACTTTTGATATCGTTTACAACACCGTGAGCGACGAGCGCGCGCTCGAGCAACCTTTTGTCGCGCCGCGTGAGGTCAAAAACACCGCCTATGTGCTTATAACAAGCAATCGCGGGCTTTGCGGCGGATATAACTCCAATGTAAGCAAAGCTTTGGCGGCTCATGCCAAGGAAAATCAAAAAAATCCCATCATCTTTCCTTTGGGAACCAAGGGACGGGATTATTTTAAACGCCGCAACGGAAATATAGTGGATGTTCCTCCGCCGTCGGAAACGCCTTCCTTTGCGGAAGCGAAAAAGGTTGCGGACCGAATCGTAAAATTGTACGAAGATGAAAAGGTAGACGAAGTCTATCTTGTCTACACGCAATTTTTCACGGTGCTTTCACTTGAGCCGATTATCAGAAAAGTTTTTCCGATTGACCCGAATTATTTGCGCAGAGTTGTCGGCGCGGATTTAAAAGACGGCGAAAAATGGGAAGACTTGGGATTCTTCCCGCAACCCGAACCGAAAGAAGCTTCTTCATTAAAAACAGAAGTCGAATTTGATTCGGGCATAGCAGATGTTTTGCGAAATGTTATACCGTGGTATCTTGGTATGTATTTATATGCCGCGATGGCTTCGTCCGCGCTTTGTGAACAAGCCGCACGCATGACGAGCATGGATTCCGCGACGAAAAACGCGGGAGACATCATCGAAAAATTAACGTTACAGTTTAACAGGCAACGGCAAAGTATTATCACGCAGGAAATTACCGAAATAGTAAGCGGCGCAAACGCATTGCAATAAAGCGCAGTATGAAATCTTTTTGCCTTGCGGCAAAACCGTTCGCAAAAAACGCATTGAAGCACTGCGATTTTTTGCTCACTGATTAAAGGAGTGGTTTCACTTGGCAGACATGAATACAGGCAAAGTTCTCCAGATTACGGGAGCGGTTTTGGATATCCGCTTTGACGGCGAGCTTCCGGCACTTTATAACGCTATTGACATTGAGCGTTCGGACGGCACGGAATCGGTCGTACTGGAGGTAGCCCAGCACCTTGGCGACAACGTAGTGCGTTGTATTTCGATGGGTTCAACGGACGGGCTTGTGCGCGGCATGAAAGCCGTTGACACGGGTGCGCCGATTTCTGTCCCGGTGGGGCCTGAAACCCTTGGTCGTATGATGAACGTACTCGGACGACCGATTGATAACGCCGGAGAGGTGAAGACGAAGGAAAAATGGTCGATTCACAGAAAGGCACCCGGATTTTCCGAGCAAACGGCTACGGCGGAAATTCTCGAAACGGGAATTAAGGCGGTTGACCTGCTTTGCCCATATGCAAAGGGCGGAAAAATCGGATTATTTGGTGGCGCGGGCGTTGGCAAAACCGTTATCATAATGGAGCTTATCAACAATATCGCAACAGCCCACGAAGGACTTTCAGTTTTCACGGGCGTTGGCGAACGTACGCGTGAAGGTATCGACCTTTACAATGACATGGCAAACTCTACGCTGAAAGACGGCTCGCCCGTTTTGTCAAAGGCGTCGCTTGTGTTCGGGCAGATGAACGAACCGCCCGGCGCAAGAATGCGCGTAGGTTTCTCGGGACTCACAATTGCGGAATATTTCCGCGATGTTTCTCACCAAGACGTTCTTTTGTTCATTGATAATATTTTCCGCTTCGTTCAAGCGGGTTCGGAAGTTTCCGCGCTTCTCGGGCGCGTTCCTTCCGCAGTGGGTTATCAGCCCACACTCGCAACCGACGTTGGTTCGTTGCAAGAGCGTATCACGTCAACGAAGGCGGGTTCAATCACTTCGATTCAGGCGATTTACGTTCCGGCGGACGACTACACTGACCCGTCCGTTGCCACAACGTTCGCCCACCTTGACGCAACAACCGAGCTTTCACGCGCCATTGTTGAAATGGGAATTTATCCGGCTATTGACCCGCTCTCGTCTACGTCACGTATGCTTGAAAAATCCATCGTCGGCGAAGACCATTACAACACAGCCCGCGAAGTTCAACGCATTCTTCAACGCTATAAAGACCTTCAGGATATTATCGCAATCTTGGGAATGGATGAACTTTCCGAAGCAGACAAAGAAACCGTAGAACGCGCACGTCGCATTCAACGCTTCCTTTCACAGCCGTTCACGGTTGCGGAAAAATTCACATCTACACCGGGAAAATATGTAAAACTAAAAGACACAATCGAAGGCTTCAAGCAGATTATTGCAGGTATGCATGACGAAATTCCCGAAGGTATGTTCTTAAACAAAGGCACAATCCAAGAAGTAGTTGACGAGTACAAGAAATCATTGTAGGCGGTGAGTATTACATGGCAGAATCAGTAGATAAAAAAATTGAACTGCGTGTTATCGCGCCGACGATGGCAACGGATAAAAGCCCTTATAAATTCAATGACAACATTGACATGGTAATTATGCGATGCACGACGGGCGATATGGGAATTCTGCCGGGTCGCGTGCCTGTCACGACGGT
>JAIRVD010000138.1 GCA_031254075.1 Clostridiales bacterium | reverse complement strand
ACGACGGCGAAGCCTTTGCCGTGTTCGCCCGCACGGGCGGCTTCGACTGCGGCGTTGAGCGCGAGAAGGTTTGTTTGGAAGGCTATGTCTTGAATTACTTTTATGATTTTCGAGATGTTTTGAGATGAGTCCTTAATTTGCATCATGGCGTTGAGCATTTGTTTCATGGATTCGTTGCCTGCCTGCGCGTTTTCGGTGGATTTGCCCGAAAGATTGCTGGCGTCCATTGCGTTGTCGGCGTTTTTGCCTGTTTGCTGATTAATCATATCAATTGAAGCTGTGAGCTCCTGAACTGAACTCGCCTGAACGCTTGCGCCGCTTGCTAAATCCATTGCGCTGGACGAAATTTGGTTTGCGCTGAGCAGTACGCGTTCGGAGGCGGAAGAAATATCCGACATGGTTTTGCTTAGGCTGGAATTTATGCGCACAACGGAAGCTTCGATTTGGCTGAAATCGCCGAGGAGACGAACGTTGAGTTTTGCGGTGAGGTCGCCTGAAGCGAGCGCGGTGAGGCAACGGTCGATTTCGTGAATGTAGGTTCCGAGACCGCTGATAACGGAGTTGAGGTCATTTTTAATTGAAAGGAACTCGCCCGCGTAATCGCCTTCAATGTTACTGTCGAACAATCCTTTTTCAACGCGGTTGAGAACGTCGCGGATTTCGGCGAGCGGCGTTTTTACGGATTGAACGAAGTTGGTGATTCCGTTAAGCATTTCAACCCACGCGCCGCTGAACTTAGAGGTATCAACGGAGATGTCGAAGTTTCCGCGCGCGGCGTTTTCTGAAACGCTTACAAGCACCTCATGCACGGCGCGAAGGTGCGCTTCAAGCTCACGCATTCCGTCGGTGAGTTCGCGTTTTTTGCCGGGCAAACTCGGAATTCTGATATTAAAGTCGCCGTCGGAAATTTGTTGGAGTATCGCAACGGTGCTTCGAATATCTTTTGAAAACGCGTCGGCGTGTTCGTTGAGTTCATCGAGCATTTTTTTGAACGCGCCGTAGTATCTGCCCGAATCAATTCGATAATCAAGGTCACCATTGATATTTGATTCGCGGTTAAACATATCCATTTCGTCTATCATGTTTTTTATTGTGCTTACCATGCTGAAAACGTCGCCCGTGAGCAAACCGATTTCGTCGCTGCCGATTTTGGTAGAATACATATTGAAATCAAAATTGCCGCTTGAAACTTCTTTTATGGTTGATTTAAGCGAAGCAAGCGGTTTTAACGAATTAATAACGATATAGAGCATTACGATAATAGCGGCAACCAAGAATACAGAACTTATTACAAACATGGTACGCATCATGCGGTTGGATCTTTCTGATGCAAGCTCGCGCGAAATTCCGATGAAGAACATGCCGTTCGGATTGCCGTCTGCGCCGGGCAACGGAAAATAATGCGCGTTATACGGCTCACCAAAGAGATTTAATTCCAAAGTAATGTCTTCGTTGTTTCCGATAACCTTATCCGTTACATCACTGTCGGCAGTTGTACCGATTGCAGGTTCGCCCGTTGCGGGATTAGTCAATGTTGATGCAACAGATACGGCGTCGCCCGTTGCGGAATTAAATCTGAAAACCGTAACATCTACATCGAAAGTGCTTTGAATATAATTCACGTAATCAGCACTTCCGATAGTTTGGTTTACGACAACGCAACCGATAAGCCTTTCGCCGTCATAAAGCGGTGCCGCCGTTGAAATAGCCATTTCGGAGGTGGTCGTCGGCGTGTAAAATGTAAGCGATTCGCCGCGCAAGCCCAATCGCATTGATGTAACCCGCGAAACATCATCGCCGTATAAACCGCGGTCATGCGAACGCGCAAGAACAATCCCGTTTGCGTTTGCAACAATTATTTCAGTTACGCCGTAATGATTTTGCCTTTCGTATAAATAGCTCCAAAGTTCATCCCGGCTGCCGTTCATTAAAGCTATTAAGTTTTTACTGTCGCCCAACGCGCCCGCAACGGCGGCATTATGCCGCTCGTAAGCGGCTCGGTAAGAATTGACGGAATTAATCGACGCCCCGAGTCTTTCGTCGAAAAAATCATTTACAAGCTCTGTCGTTGAAAGAGCCACATATATAGTGATGCTGACAACCATTGCAACAAAAACTACCAAAACGGGAGCTATTATTTTCCCCTTCAAGCTCTTGAACATGGAATCGCCTTCTTTCTATTGTTTATGTATGTTAGAAGCATTGTAATACAAACGAAACATGTATACAAGTGAGAACGCAGTGAATATATATACAGTATAAATGAATAAATATTCATTTTTCTATTGCGTAAAGATATTCTATATGATAATATGTGAAAAAAATTTTTCGGGAGTGTGTTTTCATGAAAATTTTTATCGACGGACAATACGGCACAACAGGTTTAAAATTAGAATCGCGGCTTCGCGAACGAAATGATATCGAACTTCTTCAACTCGATTTTGAAGTGCGGGAAAATTTCGAAGCAAAAAAACCGCTGCTCGAGGAAGCCGACGTTGTTTTTCTTTGCCTGCCCGACGACGCCGCGCGTGAATCCGTTGCCGCCGCTCCCGCAAATACTTTGATACTCGACGCTTCAACCGCACATCGCACCGCGCCCGGTTGGGCTTACGGCTTCCCCGAGCTTTCCGCAAAGCACCGCAGTTCAATCGCTTCTTCAAAGCGCATCGCCGTACCTGGTTGCCATGCCGCAGGATTTATTTCTGTAATTTATCCGCTTGTTTCTTCCGGATTGCTCCCCGCTTCCGCGAAATTAAACTGTACCTCGCTTACCGGATATTCCGGCGGCGGAATTATGCTGATAGACGCGCACGAAAAAAATCGCACGCCCGAAGATAAATTTCACGCGCCGCGCCCGTACGCGCTCGGACTCTCTCACAAGCATCTTCCCGAAATGAAAGCAATCACCGGTCTTGAAGCCCCGCCGATTTTCTATCCCGTCGTCGGCGACATGTTTCAAGGAATGCTTGTAAGCGTTCCGCTGTGGCATTCGCAATTTTCAAAAAGCATGACCGCGAAAAATATCCACGAGGTTCTTTCCGAACATTACAAAGACGCGCACTTCGTTTCCGTTCAGCCGTTCGACTTGGAAAAAGTAACCGACAACGGCTTCATGAACGCAACCGCCTGCAACGGTACAAACAAATTAGAAATTTTCGTCTTCGGTCACGATGAACAAATTATCGTCGCCGCACGGCTCGACAATCTCGGTAAAGGCGCATCCGGCGCGGCAATTCAATGCATGAATATCGCCTGCGGTTTGGATGAGGGAGTAGGGTTTTAATGATTGATTATAATTTTTTGTCATTGGATTATGACCTTACGCGCGATATTAATGTTGATACAGTGAAACGAATTTTATCAAAAAGTAATATTGATGAAAACTCAAATGTGCTTGATTTCGGATGCGGCACGGGGAATTATATCTGCGCAATTAAAAAGCTGACAAATGCCAATGCCTTCGGCGCAGAGCCTTCGGACGGAATGAGAGAAAA
>JAIRVD010000071.1 GCA_031254075.1 Clostridiales bacterium | reverse complement strand
CCGGCATTATTTTGTCCGTGATTTTGCTCACCAGCGACGGTGATACATCCACTCCGTAGATGTCTTTCACATATTCTTCTATTTCGCGGGTGCTTAATCCTTTGCCGTACATCGCCATGATTCGTGTTTCAATTTCATCTGTTCGCGTGCTCCTCTTCGGGATTACTCGCGGCTCAAACGCTCCGTTTCTGTCTCGCGGTACGCTTATATCCGCTTCCCCCCATTCCGATTTTATCGTTTTCTTCCCATAGCCGTTCCGGCTGTTCCCGCTGTGGTCTCCCTCAGGATTATGCTTGTCATATCCCAAGTGGTTGTCCATCTCCGCTTCCAACATTTGCTCCAATGTTCCCGCAAACAATTCCTTCAGTAGCCTTGTTACGTCCGACGGCGTTTCACATTCGCTACTCAACGCTCTTACCAGTTCCATTCCTTTTTCACTCAATCGTGTCATTTCTCATCTCTCCTTTTTATGGAGATTATTTCCAATTACACGGTTGAGTATACATTCTCAACGCAGCTGACCGTTACGGCGCAGGTAATTTTCCATGTGACTAACCCCATGTTGTCGGTATTTCTGTTTTCACGGGCAACCATATTATGCGTTCGCTTGCGCGGATTGAGTGCATAAAGAAAATGATAACAAACTCGGCGTACCGCCGCCTTTGTATGTGAGGTAGATTGCGTTTATGCCGTTTGGAATGGTGATTTCCGATGAGAAGTCTGTCCATATGTTTGCGCTGACGATTGGAATTGAGCCGTGCGGGCTTTCGTCCAAGCTTGTGCGAACTTCAAAATTGCCTCTGCCGTATGCTCTTGTGGTCAGGATAATTTTTTTTATGTTTTCACAGCGGAAGTATTTGAAGGTGATGGTTGTGCCGTCGGTGATTTCGGCGATAAAGCAGTCGGCGTTGTCGGCGATGCCGTCTTGGGTGATTTTTGCGGGTTTCGGCGGTGAGTGGTCGTTCCATAGGCGGCAGGCAATGTATGCGGGGAAGGTTCCGCTTCCTTTTAAAACGCCGCTCGCGCCGCATGAAGTCATTTCGACCTGCGGAATTTTTCCGTCGGTGATTTCGATTCGTTCGATGCAGCCTTGGCGCGAGAACCATGTGTCGTTTGTCATTCGGTGATAGAAAACATACCATTGGTCTTTTATTTTTATAATTGAGCCGTGGTTATTGCCGCATCCGTTGTTTACGATAACGCCGCCGAAGGTGAAGTCTTTTGTCGGATGCGGGCTTGTTGCATAGCATAATTCTTTCATATGAACGGATGAATAAATAAAATAAAAAACTTCGCCGATTTTGCGCATTGACGAAGCCTCGAAAAATTCATGCCCCTCAAACGATGTTCCCTTGCCGTACTCGCCGCCCGGGACGATGTAAACGGGTGCTTCTTCGATTGTAAGCATGTCGGAAGAAATCACCGTTGCCATCGCGCCCTTGCGATTGCGGTCGCCGATAACGGCGAGACCGGTGTAGAGATAGATTTTCCCGTTATCGGAAAGAAGCCCGGGGTCGAATTGTGGCTCGTCGCCGTCTTTTTCGCCAAGGAGGGTGCCGTCGGGATAGCGAACGTATCCGTAGAATTCGTATTCGCCCGCGGGTGAATCGCAGACGGCAACGGAAACGACGTTCGCCTTGTCTAAAACATAATATAAATAATAACGCCCGTCCGCGCCCGCGATTACATCCGGCGCGTACAAAACCATCCGTCCGTCTTTGTTAAGCGGGTCGGAAGTTTTTTTATAAATTACGCCCTCATAACGCCAAGTGGTCAAATCATCAACGGACGCAGACCAACAGACATAATCCTCGGAGCAAAAGACAAATCCGTTCGCGCGGTCGTGCGAGCCGAAAACATACACACGCTCGCCGAAAATATGCGGTTCGCCGTCGGGTACATATTCCCACGCGGGCAGATACGGGTTCACAGCTTCACAACCGTAATTTCAGTTACGATAAAATCTTCTAAATTATCAACTTGAATTCTAAAACCGCGTTGGGTGAATTGCTCGATTCCTCCTTCAACTTCCGTTAGAATTTCGGTTGAAAATTGATATTCGAGCGAAAAATTTCCGTCGTCAGCAACAGTATCCTCAACCACGCGCCGCCACGGACTGTCCATCGCGCGAATCGAAACAGGAATTCCCGGCGTCGCTATGCCGCTTACGAAAATTGCATATGTGTTTTCGCTTAGACTCAAAACGTTTGCGGAAAAAATCGAAACATCCAATGTATCATAACGTTCGCTTCTGTCGGTTACGCGAATCGCGTTGCCGCCGAGCGGGTTTTCTGCGATGTAAAATTCCGGTCCGCCCGAGCGCGTCAGATAGCCCCTGTCGCCGACAATCCACATTCCGTAATCGCCGACCTCCAAGCTCTGCACAAACGCGTCATGCGCAAGAGAATAAATATAATTCTCGGGCGCATCAATCAACACGGGCGGCAGCGAACGAATCACCGCCGTTTCCGTTATTTGTTCATGCGTCAAATGGGTTTCGTTTTGCGATAAAATAACTTCTTCTTCCGCCAAAATTATTTCTTCTTCCGGCGCGGGCGGTCTTTCCGAAACCAATAAAACGAAAAGCATAATCGATAAAATAAAAACAATCGTAAGAATTCCGCCCAAACCAACTTTTTCTCTGACACGTCCGTGTGGTTTCACGTTGCAACACCCCTTAACTTGGATTATCCTAAGGATACAACGAAAAGGAGATATTGCCAATGAATGAAATTTTAGATGTGCAAAATTTATGTAAGACGTTCAAGTTGTCGAAAAAGCAACAACAAATAAAGAAACTGCCGAAGCCGTTGCTTACGGCTGTGGATAATGTGAGTTTTAAGTCGTATGAGGGGGAAGTTTTCGGGCTACTCGGACCTAACGGAGCGGGCAAGACAACGACGATGCGGATGCTTGCGACGCTTATTAATCCGGACAGCGGCGACGCGATAGTTGACGGATGCAGTATAAAAAAAGACCCGCGAAGAGTGCGCCGCAATATCGGGTTTTTAACGAACGAATTAAAACTCGACGAATATTTCACACCCAATTATCTTTTTGATTTTTTTGCGGAACTGCATGGGCTTTCGAAGGCAAAGGCGTCGGCGCGCAAGGAAGAATTGTTTTCGACATTCGGCATTGATAATTTCGCCGAGGTGAAGGTCGGGAGTCTTTCGCAGGGGATGAAGCAGAAGGCATCGCTTGCGATTTCGATTGTACACGACCCGAATATAATTATTTTTGACGAGCCGACAAACGGGCTTGACGTAATAACCGCAAAGGTTGTAACGGATTTTCTGGTGCGGCTGAAAAAGCAGGGTAAAAGCATAATTCTTTCGACACATATTTTCGGTTTGCTGGAAAATTTATGCGACCGTATCGGCATAATAATAGAAGGAAAAATGTTGGTATGCAATTCGGTTTCTTCCGTCGTCGGCGAAAAAACGCTTGAAGAAATCTTCTTTAAAATCTATCAGGAAACTACAAAGGAGGTAATATAAATGAAAAACAACGTTTTTACGGTAATGAAAAAAGAATGCAAACGCATTATAAGCGACAGAAAATTATTTTTCACAACGGTTTTGCTGCCGGGAATTTTGATGTACACGATGTACTCATTGATGGGGACGTTTATGGTGTCGGTGTTTACCGTTGAGGATAATTATCAATATCAGGTTCACGCGGTGAATCTTCCCGAATCGGTTGCGCAGATTATTTCCCGGTCAGAGGAGTCA